>NZ_JBHTLQ010000089.1:0-9265 GCF_042679085.1 Phenylobacterium conjunctum
CGCCCGTGGCGGCCCAGCCCGCTGGCCCTGTCGCGGCCCTGCCGGTGACCAAGCCCGCCCTGAAGCCGGCCATCGCCAATCCGCCGCCGAAGCCGGTGACCACCCTGGCTCCCGCGCCGGCGCCCGCCGCCGCGTCTGGCAGCTTCATGGTCCAGATCGGCGCCTTCTCGTCCCAGGCCCAGGCCGACAAGGGCTGGAGCGTCGCGGCCGGCATCGCCCCCGGCGCCGCTGTCGGCAAGGGCAAGAAGGTCGAGGCCATCCAGAAGGACGGCGCCACCCTTTACCGCACCTCGGTGACCGGCTTCTCCAGCCGCGCCGATGCGACGGCCTTCTGTGACAAGCTCAAGGCCGCGGGCAAGAGCTGCTTCGTGAAGTGACCGCCCGGGCCTGCATCCTCGGCTGCGCGGGTCCGGTCCTGACCTCGGAAGAGGCCGCCTTCTTCCGGCGCGCCCGGCCCTGGGGCTTCATCCTGTTCCGGCGCAACATCGAAACGCCGGACCAGACCCGGGCCCTGGTCAACGCCTTGCGCGAGAGCGTGGGCCGCGAGGACGCGCCCGTGCTGGTCGACCAGGAAGGCGGACGGGTCCAGCGGCTCGGCCCGCCGCACTGGCGGCGCTATCCGGCCGGCCGCGCCTATGGCGAGCTGCCGGTGGAGGACCGCCGGGAGATCACCCGTCTGGGGGCGCGTCTGATTGCGCATGACCTGGCCGCCCTGGGGATCAATGTGGACTGCCTGCCGGTGCTCGACGTGCCGGACCCCCAGATGCATGAGGTGATCGGCGACCGCGCCTATGATCCGACGCCGGAGGGTGTCGCGCTCCTGGGCCGCGCCGCCTGCGAGGGCCTGATGGCCGGTGGCGTCCTGCCGGTGGTCAAGCACATCCCCGGCCATGGCCGCGCCCGCGCCGACAGCCATCTCGAATTGCCCGTGGTGGACGCCAGCCGCGCCGAGCTGGAGGCTCGGGACTTCATTCCCTTCCAGGCCCTGTCGGACATGCCGATGGCGATGAGCGCTCACGTGGTCTACGCCGACCTGGATCCGAGCTTGCCAGCGACCCTGTCGCGGCGGGTGCTGGACGTCGCGGTACGCGGGATCATCGGGTTCGACGGCCTGCTGATGACCGACGACCTGTCGATGAAGGCCCTGGGCGGCGACTTCGACGACCGCGCGGCCGCCGCGCTCGACGCCGGCTGCGACATGATCCTGCACTGCAATGGCGACATAGCGGAGATGCAGGCGGTGGCCCAGGGGACCTGGTTCCTGGAAGGCCGCGCCGCCGAGCGGGCCTATGCCGCGCTCCAGCGGACGCCCAAGCGGGTTGAGCCCTTCGACGCCGCGGCCGCCAACGCCCGGTTCGACGCCGCCTTCGCCGGGAGGCTGGCGGCATGACCGATCGCAGCTTCCAGCCCAATCTCGACTTCCAGGCCGCCAGCACGGCGGCTGAGGACGGCGACGCCCTGATCGTCGACCTGGAGGGCTATGAAGGCCCCCTGCATGTGCTGCTGGCCCTGGCCCGCAACCAGAAGGTCGACCTGCTGAAGCTGTCGGTCACCAAACTCGCCGACCAGTACCTGGCCTTCGTGCAGCAGGCCCGCCGCCTGCGGTTCTCGCTCGCCGCGGACTATCTGGTGATGGCGGCCTGGCTGGCCTACCTGAAATCCCGCCTCCTATTGCCCAAGCCCGAACGGCCCAAGGGCGAGGAGCCGCCCGCCGAGGAGGTCGCCGCCCAACTGGCCTTCCGCCTGGCCAAGCTTGACGCCATGCGCAAGGCGGCCGAGGCCCTGAAGGACCGCGCCCAACTTGGCCGCGACGTCTTTGTCCGCGGCGATCCCGACGCCATCCAGGTGGTGCCGTCCGGACGGCTGGAAGGCGATCTCTACGGCCTGATGAGCGCCTATATCGACCAGCGCCGCAAGGAGCAGGGCCGGCACTACACCCCGATGAGCCGGCACCAGGCCTATCCGCTGGAAGACGCCCGCGACCGCCTGCGCGAGTTGCTGCCCGACCTGACCCGCTGGACGGCCCTGTCCGGGGTCGCGCCCCTGCCGGAGGCCATGCGCCGGGCGGACGGGGAGGGGCCGAGCAGGGCCTCCTATGTGGCCTCGACCCTGTCGGCCAGCCTGGAGCTGGTGAAGGAAGGCATGCTGGAGACCCGCCAGCTAGAAGCCTTCGCCGACATCTATCTCCGCGCCCGACGGGCGGGGGCGGGCCTATGAGCGAGCTGACCGAGCGCCAGATCGAGGCGCTGCTGTTCGCAGCCGCCGGGCCGCTGAGCATCGACGACCTCGCCAAGCGCCTGCCGCAGGATGCTGATGTCGAGGCAGGGCTGGCGGCGCTGAAGGCCCGCTATGAGGGCCGGGGCGTGGAGCTGGTCCAGGTCGCTGACCGCTGGCGGTTCCAGACCGCGCCGGATCTGTCGCACCTGATGACCGAGGAGCGCGACGAGCCGCGGCGCCTGTCGAAGGCCGCCCAGGAGACCCTGGCCATCATCGCTTACCACCAGCCTGTGACCCGGGCCGAGATCGAGGCGGTGCGCGGGGTGCAGGCCTCGAAGGGCACGCTGGACGTCCTGCTCGAGTTCGGCCTTGTGCGGATGCGCGGGCGCCGGCGTTCGCCCGGCCGGCCCGTGACCTACGGCACCACTGACGCCTTCCTGGAGCACTATGGGCTGGCCAGCCTGTCCGACCTGCCGGGCATGGCCGAGATGAAGGCCGCCGGCCTGCTCAGCCTCGACCTGCCGCCGGACTTCGCCATTCCGAACCCCGGCGGGCCGGTGTCGGACGAAGACCCCATGGACCTGGACGACGACGCGGCGCCCGAATTTCACGTCGACTATCTGGGCGACGATCAGAACGAGGCGAATTGATCCCCTGCAGCGGGATGCGATTGGCGCAGGGCCCGGGGACAGACTATATAGCGACGCAAGGGCGGGCGCGCGGCGAGGGATCGCCGCCGACGACAAGGAGTTAGGACGCCATGGGCGCGATGAGTTGGGTTCACTGGGTGCTGGTCATCGGCGTGGCCGCCCTGCTGTTCGGCGGCGGCGGTAAGCTGTCCGGCCTGATGGGCGACGCCGCCAAGGGTATCCGCGCCTTCCGCGAAGGCCTGAAGGGCGACGACGTCGTGGCCGACAAGTCCTCGGACGCCACGCCGCTGCCGCGTGAGCGCGAGAAGGACGAAGTCCGCAGCTGATCAGCGGCGGTTCACCAGATTTCGCCCACGCCGGTCCCGCCGGCGTGGGCTTGCACGTTTAGGTCCAGCGGATGATTCCCGAAGTCGGCGGGTCGGAACTGATCCTCATCGCCATCGTGGCGCTGATTGTCGTGGGCCCCAAGGACCTGCCGGTGATGCTGCGCAAGGTGGGGCAGTTCGTCGCCAAGCTGCGCGGCATGGCCGCCGAGTTCCGCGCCAGTTTCGATGAGATGGCCCGCCAGTCCGAGCTGGACGAGTTGCGCAAGGAAGTCGAGGCCATGCGCCGCGGCCAGGCCATGGACATGGCCGCCAGCGAGGCCGGCGACGTCCAGGTCAACCAGATCTTCAGCGACATCGAGAACAGCCTGAAGGGCTCGGACGTCTCATTCCATCCGGGCATGGCCGCCAGCCACCTGCCGCAGCCGCCCATCGAACCCATTCCCGAGCTTGAGGTTCAGGCCGCCGCCGAGGCTCCCAAGATCAAAGCCGCCCGACCGCCGCGCCGCAAGCCGGCCGCCGAGGGCGCTGCGAAGCCCAAGGCGGCGGCTAAGCCGAAGACCGCCGCGAAGCCCAAGGCTGCAAACAAGACCGCCGCCAAGACAGCGGCCGCCAAGCCCGCGCCCAAGCCGCGCAAGGCCAAGACGGGGACCGTGGCGTGAGCGACGAAGACGAGATCGAGGCCTCGCGCGCGCCTCTGCTGGACCATCTGGTCGAGCTGCGCCAACGGCTGATCATCTGTGTCGGCGCCCTGATGGTCGGCTTCATGATCTGCTTCGGCTTCTCCAAGCAGATCTACATCGCCCTGCTGCACCCCTTCGAGATCGCCGCCCAGCTGCTGGCCGCCCAGAAGGCGGCGGAAGCGGGCGCCGTGCATGTGGGCTTCCTCGACAGCGTCCAGATCTTCCTGCACCTGAAGCCGGCCCCGCCCAATGCGGCCCAGGGCGGGGGCGCCTTTGACCTCCTGCTGGCCCTGGTCGGTCTGAAGGAAGTGCCGAGCGTGTCGGGGCAGGGGCTGAAGCTGGTCTTCACCGCGCCTCTGGAGTTCTTTTTCACCAAGCTGAAGCTGGCGGGTTTCGGGGCGGTGGTCCTGACCTTCCCGGTGCTGGCCTGGCAGGTCTACGGCTTCGTGGCGCCGGGCCTCTACAAGCGCGAGCGTCGGGCCTTCGTGCCGTTCCTGGTCGCCTCGCCGACCCTGTTCCTGGCTGGCGCCGCCCTGGTCTACTTCATGATCCTGCCCTTTGTGCTGTGGTTCTCCCTCAGCCAGCAGATCGTGGGGGCCGGGGCGATCTCGGTGGAGCTGCTGCCCAAGGTCTCGGACTACCTGTCCCTGGTCACGACCCTGTTGCTGGCCTTTGGCCTGTGCTTCCAACTGCCGGTGGTGCTGACCCTGCTGGGCCTGGCCGGGGTGGTGTCGTCCAAGATGCTGGCCGAGCTGCGCCGCTACGCCATCGTCGGCATCTTCATCGTGGCCGCCGTGGTGACCCCGCCGGACCCGATCAGCCAGGTGCTGCTCGCGACCCCGATCATCCTGCTCTACGAAATCTCGATCTGGTGCGTGAAGCTGATCGAATTCCGCCGCAAGGGCGGGGAGAGCCGGGACATCGTGCCGGTCTAGGCGGACCAAAGCTGCGGCGTGTTTGTCTTGGCGCCCCCGCCGACGCGCTCTAGAGAAAGCCGCTTGTTCCATCGGCCATCCGGCCTACCGGCGGCGAGACCATGCACGACATTCGAGCCATTCGCGACAACCCCGAGCTTTACGAGAAAGCCTGGGCGGCGAAGGGACGATCGGGCGCTGCGGCCGAGGCCCTGAAGCTGGACGAGGCCCTGCGCACCGCCCAGACCGCCCTGCAGACGGCCCAGAGCCGCCGCAACGACGCCTCCAAGCTGATCGGCCAGGCCAAGGCCAAGAAGGACGAAGCCGAGGCTCAGCGCCTGATGGCCGAGGTCGAGGCGCTGAAGGGCGAGCTCGCGACGCAAGGCGAGGCCGAGAAGGCCGCCCAGGACGCGCTGAAGGACCTGCTGGCCGCCCTGCCGAACATCCCGTTCCCGGACGTTCCGGACGGCGCCGACGAGCATGACAATGTCGAGGTGCGCCGTTGGGGCGAGCCCTTCGCCATCTCCAATCCGAAAGACCACGTCGATATCGGCGAGGGGCTGGGCCTGGTGGACTTCGACGCCGCCGCCCGGATGAGCGGCGCGCGGTTCACGGTGCTGAAGGGCCAGCTGGCCCGGCTGGAGCGGGCGCTCGGCCAGTTCATGCTGGACCTGCAGACCCAGGAGCACGGCTACACTGAGATCTCGCCCCCGCTGCTGGTCAATGACGCGGCCGCTTATGGCACCGACAAGCTGCCGAAGTTCGCAGAGGACCTCTTCCAGACCACCGACGGCCGCTGGCTGATCCCCACCGCCGAGGTGCCGCTGACCAGCCTGGTCATGGGCCAGATCACGCCGTGGGAAGAGCTGCCGATGCGGGTCACGGCGCTTACCCCGTGCTTCCGCTCCGAGGCCGGCGCCTCGGGTCGCGACACCCGCGGCATGATCCGCCAGCACCAGTTCTACAAGGTGGAGCTTGTCTCCATCACGCCGCCCGATCAGAGCGAGGCCGAGCACGAGCGGATGGTCAATTGCGCCGAGACGGTGCTGAAGCGCCTGGAGCTGCCCTTCCGCACCATGCTGCTCTGCAAGGGCGACATGGGCTTCGGCGCGCGCAAGACCTATGACCTCGAGGTCTGGCTGCCCAGCCAGGGCAAGTACCGCGAGATCAGCTCCTGCTCGAACTGCGGCGACTTCCAGGCCCGGCGCATGGACGCCCGGACCAAGAAGGCCGGCGAGAAGGGCACGGCTTACGTCCACACCCTGAACGGCTCGGGCCTGGCCGTGGGCCGGACCCTGGTGGCGATCATGGAGAACTATCAGGACGAGAACGGCCGCATCGCCATTCCCCAGGCCCTGCATCCCTACCTGCCTGGCCTGACGCATATCGGGGCCTGATGCGCATCCTCCTCACCAACGACGACGGGATCCACGCCGAGGGGCTGGAGGCGCTGGAGACCATCGCCCGCGCCCTGTCGGACGATGTGTGGATCTGCGCGCCGGAGTACGAGCAGTCGGGCGCCAGCCGGGCGCTGACCCTGTCCGATCCGATCCGGGTGCGGCAGCTGGATGAGCGGCGGTTCGCCACCACCGGCACGCCCACCGATTGCGTGATGATGGCGGTCACAGAACTGGTCTCCGGCGCCAAGCCCGACCTGGTGCTGTCCGGTGTCAATCGTGGGGCCAACCTGGCCGAGGACGTCACCATGTCCGGGACGGTGGCCGGCGCCATCGAGGGTATGGCCCTGGGCGTTCCCTCCATCGCCCTGTCCCAGACCTATTGGCCGGCGCGACATGATCCGGGCTCGATCCGGGCGGCCTTTGACCCGGCCGAGCGCTTCGCCCCGGGCATCATTCGCAAGCTGGTCGAGGCCGGCTGGCCGGCGGACGTGATCCTCAACATCAATTTCCCGGCCCGCCCGGCGGAGGAGATCACCGAGGTCGAGGTCACCCGCCAGACCTTCCGCGACGTGCATATCCGCCAGGCCGAGAAGCGCACCGACACCCGCGGCCGCGACTACTACTGGATGACCTTCCGCAACGAGCTGTCCCGGCCCGCCGAGGGCACCGACTTGAAGGCCATCTATGAGGGCAAGATCTCAGTCACGCCCCTGCACATCGACCTGACCCACATGGAGACCGTCAACGCGCTCAAGGGCGTGCTGGGCGGCGCCCCGCCGAAGGTCTAGGGGCATGGCGGACAAGGAGCCCGAGGACACCGCAGAGACCCGCCTGGCGCGGCTGATCCTGTCCCTGCGCAAGCAGGGGGTGAGCGATCCCAAGGTGTTGGCCGCCATCGAGTCGACGCCCCGGGACATGTTCACGCCGGACCTGTTCCAGGAGCGCGCCTGGGAGGACCAGGCCCTGCCCATCGCCTGCGGCCAGACCATCAGCCAGCCCTTCATCGTCGGGCTGATGACCCAGGCCCTGAAGATCGAGCCCCGCAGCCGGGTGCTGGAGATCGGCACCGGCTCTGGCTACCAGACCACGGTGCTCTCCAAGCTGTCGCGGCTGGTCTATACGGTGGAGCGCTACCGCACCCTGATGCAGGAGGCGGAGGCCCGGTTCAAAACGCTGGGTCTCACCAATGTGATCACCAAGTTCGGCGACGGCGGCCTGGGCTGGCCGGAGCAGGCGCCTTTCGACCGCATTCTGGTCACAGCCGCGGCGCCGGATGAGCCCAAGGCGTTGCTTTCGCAGCTCAAGCCCAAGGGGATCCTGGTGGCGCCCGTGGGGCGCGGGCCGGTCCAGGTGCTGAAGCGCTATGTCGGCGACGGGAAGGGAGGCTTTGACGTGGAAGAGATGACCGAGGTCCGTTTCGTGCCCCTGCTCGACGGGGTCGCCAGGGAGCTCTAGCCGCCCTGCGGCGGAAAGTTACGTCTTTGTGGGTTGGCTCCGGCGTCGTGCTTAACCCATCATAAACCCTGACGCCTCGACTGAGTCTTGAGGAACGTCCGCCGCGCTGCGGAGGGGGCGTTTGAGTTGCAATTCGCACCGGCCGGCCGGGCGCCTCGATGGGCGCTCGCGGGCCGGGGCCACCCGTGGAGCGGCGATGACGCTTTTTCCTTCCCGTACGGTTCTGATCCTGCTGGCCGCCAGCGCGCTGACGGCGTGCACGACCTATGAGCCGTTCGCCGATCAGCCGACCGAACCCGCGCGCCCGAATTTCCCCACCCGCCTGCCGGGGGACGGGTCCCAGCCCGCGCCGACCCAATCGCTTCCGACCCAGCCGACCTACGAGCCGCCTGCGCCCTCCAGCCCAGGCGTCGCCGCGCCGGTGGAGAGCCGGCCCCTGGACCCGCCGGGCTATCAGCCCCCGGCCTACCAGCCGCCCCAGGGCTACACCCCGCCGGCCTATACGCCCCAGGCGCCTTACCAGCCGCCGGCCGCCCAGCCCCAGCCTCAGGCCCCGCCGCCCGGCTACATCCCGCCGCCGCCGGCCCCGACGATGCAGACCGTCACCAAGCTGACGGTGACCGGCAAGGTCGTGGCCGCCTCCGGCCCGCCCAAGACCCACAAGGTCAAGTCCGGCGATAACCTGGACGCCATCGCCCGTGAGCTGGGCACCACCCGCAAACAGCTGGCCGAGGACAACGACCTGAAGTCGCCCTTCGTGCTGCATCCGGGCGACGTGCTGAAAGGACCGTCCAGCGACGCCAAGGCCTATGTGGTCGGGCAGGGGGACACCCTCTACGCCATCGCCCGACGGTTCAGCGTCACCGGCCAGGCCCTGGCCGAAACCAATGACATCTCGGTCAACCAGTCCCTGCGCAGCGGCCAGAAGCTGATCCTGCCCTCGGGCTACAAGGACAAGGGCCCGATCAAGGTCGAGACCCAGGTGCCTGTGTTCAACGGCGGCCCGCCCGCGTCGACCCCGCAGCCGGTTCAGCCGGCGCCCTCGACCACGCCGGCCTATACGCCGCCACCGTCCTCGCCCCCGCCCTCCGCGCCGGCGACCACCACGCGCACGACGACCACCACCACGCTCAGCGTCACCGGCAAGGTGGTCGAGGTGCAGGGGCCGCCCGCGACCTATGTGGTCAAGTCCGGCGACGCGGTGGACGCCATCGCCCGCGGCTTCGACATGACCCGCAAGGAATTTGCGGACCTGAACAAGCTGAAGGAGCCCTACAGCATCCATCCGGGCGACAAGCTCAAAGGCCCGCCGACCACCCGCAAGGCCTATGTGGTGGGGCAGGGCGATACCCTCGCCCTGGTCGCCAAGCGCTTCAATGTCACGCCAAAGGCCCTGGCCGAGGCCAACGACATCAAGGCCAGCGCAGCCTTGAAGGCGGGCAAGAAGCTGATCCTGCCCTCGGGCTTCAAGGACAAGGGCCCGATCAAGGAGGTGACCAAGACGACGGTGGTCGAGCCGGCGCCCTACAGCCCGCCGCCGGTCACGCCGACCCCGACGACGCCGCAGCCCTATACGCCGCCGACGCCCCGGCCGACCCCGGTCACGCCGGCGCCCACGCCGCG
>NZ_JBHTLQ010000090.1:0-9247 GCF_042679085.1 Phenylobacterium conjunctum
CATCGCCGCCGCGGCCGCCAGAGGCGTCAGCAGCCAGGCCGCCAGGGGACTGGAGAAGCCGCCGGTCAGGGCCGCCGCCAACAGGCCGGCCAGCGCCCAGTTGACCAGGATCAGCCTCTGCCCCGTGCGCCGGGTCGAGCGCGCCATCAAGGCGCCGGCCAGGGCGGGCGCCGCGCCGATAGCGATGGCGGCCAGGGCCGGGGCGTCCGTGCTGATCGGCAGGGCCAGGATCAGGCCCGAGCCCATGGCGATCAGCGCCAGCCAGGCGACATGCCACCAGACCAGGGGTCCGGCGGCGGAGACGGCTTGCGCCTCGCTCCTGTCTGTCGTGGCGTCCTGCACGGCGCGCGACCTGGCCTCATTGAAGTCCGGCCAAACGCCGGGCGGAACATCTTAACGACGCCCTTGAGTCCCCGCGAGGCTCCTCGCCCCCGGCGCGATACGCGGGGCGGCAACGAATGGGTAAGCGCACGGTGCGACACTTGGTCTTCCACCGCCAGAAAGACAACTTCCGCGATCCATGTCCAAGGCGGCGCCCTCCATTCCCTCGGAATTCGACCCGGCGCCCGAGCCACGCGCGCGGAGCCCGCGTCGTCGCCAGCGGCTTGCGGCCCTGGAGGCCCAGAAGCGCTCCTTCCTGCGCATGGCCAGCCATGAGCTGCGCACCCCGCTCAACTCGATCCTGGGCTTTTCGGAGATCCTGGCCGGCGAGCTCTACGGCCCCCTGGGCGCGCCGCAGTACAAGGAATACGCCGAGCTGATCCGCACCAGTGGCGACCGCCTGCTGAAGCTGGTGAACCAAATCCTGGACATCGCCCGGCTCGAAGGCCACGCCATGGACCTGTCGCCGCGCACCCAGGCCCTGGACCATGTGCTGGACGACGTCATCGACAGCCTGCGCGAGGACATCCGCCTGCGCGGAACCCGGGTGACCGTGGTGGACGAGGGCCGCCTGCCCGGCGCCTTCGCCGATCCCCGCGGCCTGCGGACCGTCGTCACCAACCTGCTGCACAACGCCGTGGTCTTCTCGCCCGAGGGCGCGCACATCGTCATCGAGACCCGTCGGGCCGGCGATGAGGTTGAGCTGGTGATCACCGACACGGGTCCCGGCGTCGACCCCGAGGACGTGCCGCGCCTGCTGCGCCCCTTCGAGCAGGGCGACAACGCCCTGACCCGCCGCAGCCAGGGGGCGGGCCTGGGCCTGCCCATCGCCCTGCTGCTTTGCGAGGCCATGGACGGCCAGCTGCACCTGACTCCGGCCGCCGACACGGGCCTGGCGGCGCGGATCGTTCTGCCCGCGGCCATTGCGCCGGAGGATATCGCCGCTTAAGTCGCGGCCGATGTCCTCGATCCAAGACGAACTCAACGAACTGGCCGACGAATTCGACCTCCTGGGCGACTGGGAGGAACGCTATCGCTATGTGATCGAGATGGGCCGCGACCTGGCGCCGCTCTCGGACGCTGAGCGCAGCGAGGCCAACAAGGTCCGCGGCTGCGCCAGCCAGGTCTGGCTGGTGACCGAGCCGCAGGGCGACGGAACCGTCCGGTTCCGCGGCGACTCCGACGCCCACATCGTGCGGGGCCTGATCGCGGTGGTGCTGCGGTTGGTGTCGGGCCATACGCCCGGCGACATCCTGGCCTTCGACGCCGGCGCCGCGTTCGACCGCATCGGGCTTAGCGGCCATTTGTCGGCGCAGCGGTCCAATGGTCTGGCCTCCATGGTCGCGCGCATCCGCCGCGACGCCGAGGCGCTGAGCGCCTAGGTCTAGACTAGCGAGATCAGGCGGCGCGGATGCCGGTGACCGAGCCGCTCTCGGCCTGCATGCCCATCACAGCGTCGTAGCCGAGGATCATGTCCACATCGACGCCGTTGGAGGCCAGCGGCAGGCGTAGCCACAGGATCGACATGTGGGCGGCGCCGCGCCAGGACAGGCTGTGGACCCCCACGGCCGGGCGCTTGTCCTCTACGATCTTGGTCAGCTCGGTGCGCCAGTAGTCGGCGGCGGCGCTGTTATAGACCTCGTCCAGGCCCTTGCCGGTGATCTCGCGGCCATAGACCCCATAGAGGCCGGTGCCGGCCAGGCGCAGGCGGAAATCCAGCGGATCGCGGGTGACGTCGATCAGACTGATGGTCGGCAACAGGCGCTTGATGTCGCCAGGCTGAATATCCTGGCGTCCAGGCAGCCGGGCGCCATGCCGGAGCCCTGCCCAGTAGGCAAAGAGCTCCTCATGCGCGCGTGCCGCCGCTGCAGAGGCCCCTATCTGCGCCGCCATATTCAGATTCCTTAACAACCCCTTGGAATCACGACGAATCACTTATCGCGCGAGCGGGGAATCTGCGGCAAGGGGAAATGACGTCATGCGACCAATTTCCCGACGGCGAGGGCCGAAAAAGCAGAACGCCCGCTGTCGCCAGCGGGCGTTTGCAATATCCACCGCTTGGGGAAGCGGCTTACTTCGAGCGCTTGCGCGGAGCCTGACGGCCGCCCTGGCCCAGGCCCATCTGCTTGGCCAGGTCCGAGCGGGCCTTGGCGTAGTTGGGCGCCACCATCGGATAATCCTTCGGCAGGTTCCACTTCGCCCGGTATTCCTCGGGGCTCATATTATACTTGGTCCGCAGGTGCCGCTTGAGCGACTTGAACTTGCGGCCATCCTCCAGACACACGAGGTGATCCGGGGTGATGGACCGACGGACCGGCACGGCCGGTTCCTTCGGGGTGACTTCCGGAGCTTCCACACCACCGGCGATACCGGTCAGAGCGCGGTGAATGCTCTGGATCAGCGCGGGGAGATCGGCGGCGGCGACAGTGTTATTGCCGACGTAAGCGGACACGATATCCGCCGTCATCTCGATGACTTCTGACTTTTCGTCCATAACCTTCAATCCGTGAGAGTGCGGTGCACCAAATTGGGGGAATGACTGATTCACGACATCAGTTATCCGGTGCTTATACGTGCATGCTGATAAGCACAAGCGATGATCAGGCGCGTTATCGTCCGCTATCAAGTTCAATCGGCCGAGGAATGCGATTGAATTGAGAACTCAACCCACCCAAGACGAGTAGAATTCGGCGTCCTGGCTCCGCTTGTCGCTGCGATTCGAAGCATTTCACCGTCGAGCGCCGCTCAACGTACTCAGCGTATGAAAACCAGCGCGGAGCGGACAGCCTGCGACAAGGATTCACGGGGTGTTTTGAAAGTCCAGGACGACGCAAGAGCGCGACACGCCCGGACACAACCCATTTCGGGTGAACAAGATCAACGCAATGCGGCCGTCGCGCGGGCTTGGCGGCGGCGACGGGCCGAAATGCTTGGCGCGACCATAGTCGAGACGGCGCCGATGAGCGCGGCCTCGCCGTCCTATCGGCGAAATTCTTTGGCCAGGGCCAGCATCGCGGCGCGCTGAGGGATCGAATACTCGCCCGCGCCGTCCTCATCACCCTCGCGGATCGCCTTCACCAGGGCCGGCGTCAGGGCCGAGGACAGCGACCAGTTCCAGTACCGCAGCACGGTCTGGGCCCGGTCCACGGCGATCATGTCATAGGTGACCAGCACCCGCTCCAGCCCTGGGTGCAGCGCGCCCGTCTGGTCGGTCTCGGGGCGGCGCAGGGCGCGCCAAAGGGCGCGGATCGCCGCCTTGGGCAGGCCGGTCGCCTTGCACAGGATCGCCAGGGGCTCGCCGCCGGGATCGGTGAAGATCTTGGCGCCCGTCATCGGCTTCAGGCCCGACAGATAGGAGATCTCCTCCGCGGTCTCGCGGGTCAGGCCGGTCTGGGCCGCGGCCACCGCCGCCTCCAGGCTGTCGAAGGGGCTCTTGTCGATGGCGGCGCGGTTGCGTTGGCGGCGCTCGATGAACTGCAGAGCCTTGCGGGCCAGGGGGTCCTGCCAATTCTCCTGGGCGGCCAGGGAGAAGATGTCGCCCGCCGCGTCCTGCAGCACTTCCCGCGACACCGCGAACCTCTGCAGGATCGTGCGCCGCGCATCCGCATCGGCCCACCAGAACAGCACATAGGCGTGGGCGGGGCGCAGTTCGGGACGCCGCAGCAGCATGGGCGCCAGCTGGGCCTCGTCGCGGGTCAGGGCGACGATCACCTCCAGGGCGGCGTTGGACAGCTTGGCCAGGTCGTTCTGCAGCAGGCAGGAGATCACGGCGGACTCGCCGAACTCCACCAGGGCCTCACTGACCACCTCCGACACCCCGCGGCGCAGGGCGACCAGACGGCGGTGCTCCAGCCCCGTCGTGCGCACGCAGTCCATGAGGTCGGAATCGGATAGCGCCTGGGCGTGGGCCAGCAGGGCCTCGGCGATCTCCACCCGGTCGCGCAGCAGCAGGCGCACTAGGCTGGCGGGGATCTCGGTCAGGTTGGCCAGCCGCCGGGCCACCTTCATGCGCTCTTCCGGCTCTGCCTCGCGCAGCATGTCCACCAAGAGGTCGGCGGTCATGGCGCGTTCGAAAGCGTTCACCCGCGACGACGGCAGGCACACCACGTCCGCCAGGCGCTTGAGCAGCGCATGGCGGGCTCGGAACACGGGCGGCGCAGGCTGGGCGCCGAAGGCGGACGGCGAAGCGGTCATGGCCCGACTGGACCATAACCGCCTTAACCGGTCGTTTTCAGATCACTTGAAGGTGGGGGCTTGCCAATGCTCGCTCCAGATGTCCGGAACATCGGTCGAAACCTTGTCCGGATACCGGGCCGGGCGCTTTTCGAGGAACGAGACCACGCCCTCCTTGGCGTCGGCCATCTTGCCCCGGGCGTGGATGCCGCGGCTGTCGGCGCGGTGCGCTTCCATCGGGTGGTTGGCGCCGGCCATCCGCCAGATCAGCTGGCGGGTGATGGCGATGGAGACCGGCGCGGTGTTGTCGACGATCTCGCGGGCCAGGGCCTTGGCGGCCGGCAGCAGGTCGTCGGGCTCGTGCACCGAGCGCACCAGGCCCTTGTCCAGGGCTTCCTGGGCCGGGAAGATCCGCCCCGTATAGCACCACTCCAGCGCCGTCTGAACGCCCACCAGCCGCGGCAGGAACCAGGACGAGGCCGCTTCCGGGTTGATGCCCCGGCGGGAGAACACGAACCCGAACTTCGCCGCGGTGGAGGCCAGGCGGATGTCCATGGCCAGCTGCATGGTCACCCCGATGCCGACCGCCGCGCCGTTGATGGCGCCGATCACCGGCTTCAGGCTGTCATAGATGCGCAGGGTCAGGAGGCCGCCGCCGTCGCGCTGCACGCCGTCCTGCTTGCGGGCCGCCAGGGCCTCGCCGCCTTGCGAATCATAGTCGAAGGTCGCCGCCCCGGCCGACAGGTCGGCGCCGGCGCAGAAGGCGCGACCCGAGCCGGTGATGATCACCGCCTTGATGTCGTCATTGGCGTCGGTGTGGTCGAAACAGGCGATCATCTCCTTCATCATCTGGGTGTTGAAGGCGTTCAGCTTGTCCGGCCGGTTCAGGGTCAGGATCGCCACCCCGTCCTCTACGTCCAGCGTGATCGTCTCGAATGTGGGCGTGGCCATGTGGGCTCCTCCTGATGATTTCTTGCATTCCGGCCCGCTTGACGGACGGTCCGTCAAGCGCCGCATAGTTGTCCCAACGACAATTAAATTGGGAGAGGCCGGGCGGCTCACGCACCGGCCACAGTCAGGAAGACCGATGCATCCGGCCACGCACGCCAAGACCCACCCCGACCGCGCCGCCTACATCATGGCCGGCACCGGCGAGACCGTGACCTACCGCGAGCTCGACGAACGCTCCAACCAGGGCGCCCAGCTGTTCCGCTCGCTGGGCCTGAAGCCCGGCGACGTCATCGCCATCCTGCTGGAGAACCACCCGCGCTATTTCGAGGTCGCCTGGGCCGCCCAGCGCGCCGGCCTCTACTACACCTGCATCTCGTCCAAGCTGACCGCCGGCGAGGTCGAATACATCGTCGGCGACTGCGGGGCCCAACTGCTGATCACCTCGCAGGGCGTCGGCCCGGTGGTCGATGAACTGCCCCCGCTGCTCAAGGGCGTGAAGCTCTACATGGTCGGCGAGCCCAAGGCCCCCTACGAAAGCTTCGAGACCGCCCGCGCCGGCTTCCCCACCACCCCGATCGCCGACGAGACCGCCGGTTCGGACATGCTCTACTCCTCCGGCACCACCGGCCGGCCCAAGGGCATCAAGCCGCCGCTCACCGGCGGCGCCATCGACGAGCCCACCTCGCTCGCCATGATGGCCAACCAGGTGTTCGGCTTCCCGCTCGACGGCATCTACCTGTCGCCCGCGCCGCTCTATCACGCCGCGCCCCTGCGCTGGACCATGGGCATGCAACGCCTGGGCGGCACCGTGGTGGTGATGGAGAAGTTCGACGCCGAGGACGCCCTGCGGCTGATCGAAAAGTACAAGATCAACTGCGGCCAGTTCGTGCCCACCCACTTCGTGCGCATGCTGAAGCTGCCGGAGGATGTGCGCGCCCGCTACGACATCTCCTCCATGCAGTCGGCGGTCCACGCCGCCGCCCCCTGCCCCGTCCCGGTCAAGGAACAGATGATCGCCTGGTGGGGCCCGGTGATCCACGAGTACTACGCCGGCACCGAGGGTAACGGCTTCTGCTACATCTCCTCGGCCGAATGGCTGACCCACAAGGGCTCGGTCGGCCGTTGCCTGACCGCCGAACTGCGCATCTGCGACGAGAACGGCGAGGCCGTGCCCCCGCGCACCGAGGGCGTCGTCCACTTCGCGGGCGGCCCGCCCCTGTCCTACCACAACGCCCCTGAGAAGGTGGCCGAGAACACCAACCAGCACGGCTGGACCACCCTGGGCGACGTGGGCTGGGTCGACGAGGAAGGCTATCTCTACCTCACCGACCGCAAGAGCTTCATGATCATCTCCGGCGGCGTGAACATCTATCCGCAGGAGCTCGAAAACCTGCTGATCACCCACCCCAAGGTCGCCGACGCCGCCGTGGTCGGCGCCCCGCACGAGGAGATGGGCGAACAGGTCGTGGCCGTGATCCAGCCCGCCAACTGGGCCGAGGCCGGCGACGCCCTGGCCGCCGAGCTTATGGCCTTCTGCCGCGAACACCTCAGCCACGTGAAGTCGCCCCGCAAGATCGACTTCATGGAAGAGCTCCCCCGCCACCCCACCGGCAAGCTCTACAAGCGCCTGATCCGCGACGCCTACTGGGGCAAGGAAGGCTCCAAGATCGTCTAACGCCCAAACTCCTCCCCCGCCTGCGGGGGAGGGGGACCGCGGAGCGGTGGAGGGGGCGTTCCGCCCACTCTGAGCCTGACCGCCGCCCCATTCACACGGGGAAGCAAAATCGCGCCTATAGATTGCATTCCCCAAAGCGAGCCCATTGACTTGGGTCCGCAACTGTCCGACGCCGGAAGGACAGGTCGGGTCTTGGCGGCTTGAGGGGTGCGCAGATGCCTCACACAATTGTTCGGCGGGCAGAGGCCTTCGGCGACGACCGGGCCGCGATCCTGAACGCCCACGCCGTCCACGAGCTGGGCGCCGGCGCGCCGCCCCTCGTGCTGCTGCACGGCTTCGGCTCGGACCAAAGCATCTGGAGCCGCCTGGCGCCGCAGCTCTCGGCCCAGCGCCGCGTGATCCTCTACGACCACATGGGCAGCGGCCGCTCGGATCTGGGCCACTATGACGCCGCCCGCTATGCGACCCTCGACGGCTATGCCGATGACCTGGTCGAGGTGCTGGACGCCCTGGACCTACGGGACGTGACCCTGGTCGGCCACTCCGTCTCCGGCATGATCAGCCTCTTGGGCGCCCTGCGCACCGACCGCATCGCCCGCCTGGTGATGATCGGCGCCTCGCCGCGCTATTTGAACGACACCGGCTATGAGGGCGGCTTCGAGCCGGCCGATGTCGCCGACTTCCTGGGCATGATGGAGCTGGACTTCCAGGGCTGGGCCCGGACCCTGGCGCCGCGGGTGCTCGACCACCCCGACCGCCCGGACCTCGTCGAGGAGCTGAGCTTCAGCTTCTGCCGCAGCGACGCCGAGATCACCCGCCGGTTCGCCCAGGCCACCTTCCTGTCCGACCAGCGGACGGTGCTTGGCGCCTGCCCCCTGCCCGTCCTGGTCCTGCAGTCCGAAAGCGACGCCATCGTGCCGCTGTCGGCCGCCCAGGTCCTGGCCGGCCAACTGCCCGGCGGGCGGCTGGAGATGCTGAAGACCCGCGGCCACTATCCGCAGCTGGCGGCGCCCCACCTGCTGGCGGCGGCCATCGAGCGCTTCCTGGCGGAGCCCCAGGCTTGAACGAGAGGCGCGATACGGGCCTCGACCACGCTGCGCCCGTCGGCCTGTTCCGCGCCGACGGGGCCATGACCCTGCAGGCGGTCAATCCCCGGCTCTGCGCCCTGACCGGCCGCACCGCGGCGGAGCTCGTCGGCCTCGGCTTCCGCGACCTGCTGACCCGCTCGTCGCAGATGGTCTACGCCCTGAAGGTCGAGACCGCCCTCTTGGCCGAGAACCGGGTCGACGAGATTTTCCTGGAGCTGGCCGCCGCCGACGGGCGCGCCCGGCCCGTCCTGCTCACCATCGCCGCCGAGGCCGACGGCTGGGCCGGCGCCGTGTGCGCCTCGCCGGAGCGCCGGGCCTATGAGCTGGAGCTGATCGCCGCCCGTCAAGCCGCCCAGGAGGCCGGGCGGGCCCGTGGCCGCTTCCTGGCCGCAGTCAGCCACGAGCTCCGGACCCCGCTCACCGCCATCCTCGGCGCCGGCTTCCTGATCGAGGCGCAGACCGACCAGGACCCGGTGGCCGACCGCGCCCGCCTGATCGTCGCAGCCGCCGCCGAGTTGGAGCGGCTGGTCGACGACGTGCTGGACTTCACCGACCTGGAGGGCGGCGCGGGCGAAGTGGCCTTGGCCCCGGTCGACCTGGCCGGGGTGGTCCAGGCCGCCTGTGAGGGCCCCCGCAAGCTGGCCGCCGCCAAGGGCCTGACCTTCCGGCTGGAGATCGCCCCGGACGCCGCCGGCCGCGTCCTGGCCGATCCGCCCAAGCTGCGCCAGATCGTGCGCGCCCTGACCGACAATGCGGTCAAGTTCACGAACCAGGGCGAGGTCGAGGTGCGGGTCGGCCGCGACGGCGCGGATACGGTGCTGGAGGTCCGCGACACCGGTCCCGGCTTTGATCTCACCGACGCCGCCCGGCTCCTATCGCCCTTCGAGCGCGGCCCGGCCCCGGCCGAGCGTGGCTTCGGCCTGGGCCTGGCCACCGTCCGTCGGCTGGCCGAGCGCCTGGGCGGAGGGCTGGAGGTGCG
>NZ_JBHTLQ010000091.1:0-8967 GCF_042679085.1 Phenylobacterium conjunctum
GCCTCGGCCGCCAGGGCGCGCGCCAGCGGGTGGGCCGAGGCCCGCGCCAGGGGCGCGGCCAGGGCCACCAGGCCGGCAGGGGCCTCGATCAGGTGCGGGCGGCCTTCGGTCAGCACGCCGGTCTTGTCGAACACCACATGGTCGATCTCGGCCAGGCGCTCCAGCGCCGCGCCCGACTTCACCAGCACCCCGCGGCGGAACAGGCCGCCGGAGGCGTTGATCTGCACCGCCGGGACCGCGAGGCCGAGCGCACAGGGACAGGTGATGATCAGCACGGCCACGGCCCGCAGCAGGGCCTCGCGCGGCCCAAGGCCCAGCGCCCAGCCCGCGACAAAGGTCAGGGCCGCGGCGGTGTGGACCACGGGCACATAGATGGCGGCGGCCTTGTCGGCCAGGCGCACATAGAGCGAGCGCGACTGGGTCCCGGCCTCCACCAGGCGGGCGATGGCGGCGACGGCGGAGTCCTCGGACTTCACCGTGGCCCGCAGGGTCAGCACGCCGGTCAGGTTCAGCGCCCCGGCCTGGATCCGCGACCCGGCCGCCACGGGCTCGGGCCGGGTCTCGCCGGTCAGGAGGGCGTTGTCCAGCTCGGCGCTGCCGGCCTCGACCACCGCATCGACGGGCACGCGCTCGCCGGGACGCACGATCAGGCGGTCGCCAACGGCCACCTCGGCCAGGGGCTTGCGCTGCTCGTGGCCGGCCTCGTCCAGCACCACCGCATAGGGGGCCTGGAGCGCCAGCAGGTCAGCGGCGGCGCTGCGGGCCTTGGCGCGCAGCTGGTGGTCCAGCCACCGGCCGATCAGCAGCAGGAACAGCAGCGAGACGGCGGCGTCGAAATAGGCGTCACGGCCGTGCAGCAGGGTCTCTACGAAGCTGATCGCCAGGGTCAGCAGCACGCCGATGGAGATCGGCACGTCCATATTGGCCCGGCCGACCTTCAGCGAGCGCCAGGCCGACTGGAAGAACGGCATGCCGGCATAGAGGGCGCAGGGCGCGCCGATCAGGGCGCTCCACCACTGCATCATGGTGCGCGTGGCCGGACCCAGCTCCTGGCCGAACAGGCCGGCCCAGAGCGGCACCGAGAACATCATGGCGTTGCCGGCCCCGAAGGCGGCGACGCCGAGCGCCAGGGCCAGGCGGCGGCCCTCGCGGTCGTGGGCCTCCACCGCCGCGCCGGGATCAAACGGCGTGGCTGAGTAACCCAGGCCCTCGACCGTGGTCAGCACCGCGCCGGGATTGGCCACGGCGCCGGTCCGGAAGGTGACGGTCAGCTTGCCGCTGGTCAGGTTCAGCCGCGCGGCCTCCACGTCGGGCAGGGCGGCGACGCCCTTCTCGATCTTAGCCATGCAGTTGGCGCAGCGGGCGCCCTGGACCAGCAGGTCGATCCCCTTGGCCCCGCCTTCACGGGGCTTCAGGAAGGCGCTGAGGTCCGGGCCCGCGCCGGCGACAGTGTCATAGGTCAGGGCCATGTGACACGCCGTTCGGCCTCGAACACATGGCCGTCCTTGTCGCGAGCGGTGACCGACACGTCCCAGGCGCCGGAGGCCGGGGTGATGTCGGCCTGGTAGTAGCCTGGCGCGATGGCGCGGAACTTCGGCGTCAGGCGGCCGGTTTCGGTGGCCGGGCGTTCAAGCTTGCCGGTCAGGGTCAGGCCTTCCAGCGGGCGGCCGTCCTTGTCGCGGAACTGAACCTCCAGGGCCCGGCTCTGCTCGGGGGCGATGCCGGCCTGCCAGCCCAGCTCCCGCTGGGCGGCGATCTGGGCCAGCTTCCTGTTGTAGGCCACGCCGTCCTCGTAGGGCGTCACCGACACCTGACCGGGGAAGGTCTTGTAGGCCAGGGTGGCGAAGTAGAAGTCCACCGCGAAGACCAGCAGGAAGAACCCGGTGACGGTGATCAGCACGTGCCAGCCGGTGATGCGGAAGCCCCCACGGACTTGAGTTGCGTCGCTCATGGATTGGCCGCTCCCGAAAGGAAGGTGCTCTTGGCGGCGATCTTAAGATCACCGGACACCAGGGTGAAGGTGGCGGGCAGGTTTGCGTCCTCGAGGTCGCCTTGCGCCCCGGTGACGAAGACCCGGACCGCGCGGGTCTGGTTGGGCTCGACGGTGAAGGTGATCTCGCCGTCGGTGGCCGCCGCGCCAGGCGTCTTCAGCCGGGCGTGCGGCACGCCGGTGAAGTCCACCTCGAAGGTGCGGGTCTGGAAGCCGCGGTTGGAGACCTTCAGCGTGTAGCCGTTGCGGATCGAGCCGTCGTGCAGGCGCACAAAGGTCGGATTGCGGTCCCGAAGCACGTGCAGGTCGATCTCCTGGCGATGCAGGAAGCCCCACAGCATGATCGCGCTGACCAGGCTGAACGCCACGGCGTAGTAGATCGTCCGGCTGCGGACCAGGTGATAGGTCGGCTTCTGGCCACAGCTGCGCTGGGCCACGGCGTTATCGGTGTCATAGAAGATCAGGCCCTTGGGCCGACCCACGCGCTCCATGATCTCGTTGCAGGCGTCAATGCACAGGCCGCAGTTGATGCATTCCAGCTGGGCGCCGTCGCGAATGTCGATGCCCATCGGGCAGGCCACGACGCAGGCGTTGCAGTCGATGCAGTCGCCACGGCCGGTCCAGTCCTGGCCCTTCTTGTGCGGGCCGCGCGGCTCGCCCCGGTCCTTGCGGTAGGTGACCTGCAGCGAGTTGAAGTCGAGCATGGCGCCCTGGATGCGGGGCCACGGGCACATGTAGGTGCAGACCTGCTCGCGCATCCAGCCGGCGAACACATAGGTCGTGCCGGTCAGCACGGCGCAGGAGACATAGGCCGTCATCGGCGCCTGGCCGACCCAGAAGGTGCGGATCAGGGTCGGCGCGTCATGGAAGTAGAAGATCCAGGCCCCGCCGGTGCCGAACGCGATGCCCAGCCAGGCCAGGTGCTTGCCGCTCTTGCGCCAGGCCTTGTTGAAGGACATGGGCGAGGCGTCGAGCTTCATGCGGGCGTTGCGGTCGCCCTCGAACAGCCGCTCCACATAGATGTAGAGGTCGGTCCAGACCGTCTGCGGACAGGCGTAGCCGCACCACAGACGTCCGAACAGGGCCGTCGTCAGGAACAGGGCCAGGGCCCCCATCACCAACAGGCCGGTGATGAAATAGACCTCCTGGGGCCAGAGCTGGATCCAGAAGAAGTAGAAGCGCCGGCCGGTGAAATCCACCAGGACCGCCTGGTCCGGAAGGCCGCCGGGGCGGTCCCACCGGATCCAGGGGGTGAGGTAATAGATCCCGAGGGTCAGGATCAGCAGCGCCCACTTGATGTTCCGCCAGGTCCCATGGACCAGCTTCGGATAAATGGGCGTCCGCGCCTTATAGAGACCCCCGCCCGGGTCGGCCTTCTTGCGGGCCCGGGCGGCGGCTGAAACCGGACCTGAACCCTCGGGTTCAGGCGTCCTTGTCCGGTCTATGACTGTGGTCATCTACACTACTGACCCGCCGCGTTTGCGTGGATGTAAACCGCCAGAGCCTTGATGGTCTCTGGGTCGAAGCGATGCTCCCAGGTCGGCATGACGCCGCCGCGGCCATTCCAGATCTGGCCCTTGATGTCGGCGCGAGCCGAGCCATAGAGCCAGTCGGCGTCGGTCAGGTCAGGCGCGCCCTGGGCGGGCATGCCCTTGCCTTCCGGGCCATGGCAGATGGCGCAGTTGGCCTGGAACACCGGAGCCGCCCGGGTCACCGCCGCCGCATTGGCCGGACGGTGCGACAGGGCCACCACATACTCCGTCAGGTCGTTGACCTGGTCGGCGGGAACGATCCCGTCGCGGCCGAAGGCCGGCATCTGGGAGAAGCGGGTCTGGGGATGGTCGGAGCGCACGCCCACCGTGATGGTGTGCTGGATATCCTCCAGGGTCCCGCCCCACAGCCAGACGTCGTCGCGTAGGTTGGGATAGCCCTTGCCGCCGGCGCCGCCCGTGCCGTGGCAGGTGGCGCAGTTGTCGCCGAACACCGACTGGCCGACGGCCAGGGCGTAGGCCTGCAGCTTCGGATCGGATTCGATCTGCTGCAGGGAGGCGTTCTTCAGCTGCGCGCCCTCGGCGCCGCGGAGGGCCTTCAGCTCATTGAGCTGCTGGGCCACGTCGGCGCGGTCGGACTTGTTCAGCGTGCCCTTGGTGTAGCCGTGCAGGCCCGGCCAGGCCGGCATCAGCACCCAATAGACGATGGCGACGCCGACACAGAGCCAGAAGGTCCACAGCCACCAGCGGGGCAGCGGGTTGTCGAGTTCACGAATGCCGTCCCATTCGTGGCCGGTGGTTTCGACGCCGGAGACGTCGTCGGTTTCACGCGGGGACATCTTGGTCCTCCTGTTCGAGGGGCATCTGGGCGAGGCGGTTGAACACCTCGCGGTTCCGGGGCCACAGCGCGTAGATGAGGCCGCCCAGGAAGATGAGACCGAAGTAGATGGTCCCCCCCTGCTGGGCGAACTTGGCCACGGTCTCGTAGGTCAGACCGCTCATCTCAGGTTCTCCGGGGCTTCGGCCTTGTAGGTCTTGAAGTCGACCAGGGTGCCGAGCATCTGGAGATAGGCGACCAGGGCGTCCATCTCGGTCAGGCGCTCGGGATCGCCGTCGAAGTCCCGCTGGGCGACCTTGTCGCCATAGCGCTTCTTCAGGGCGGTGCCGCCGGCGTCGAAGGGATCGGCCTGGGCTTCCAGGTCGGCCTTGGCGTTCTTCACCGCGTCGTCGGTGTAGGGCACGCCCACGGCCTTCATGGTCCGGACCTTGTCCTGGATGTCGCGGTAGTCGAGCTCCTTCTTGGCCAGGAAGGCGTAGGGCGGCATCACCGATTCCGGCACCACGGAACGCGGGTCGATCAGGTGATCCCGATGCCAGCTGTCGGAGTACTTGCCGCCGACCCGCGCCAGGTCAGGCCCGGTGCGCTTGGAGCCCCACTGGAAGGGGTGGTCGTACATGCTCTCGGCCGCGAGGCTGTAGTGGCCGTAGCGCTCCACCTCGTCCCGCAGGGGACGGATCATCTGCGAGTGACAGACATAGCAGCCCTCGCGGATGTAGATGTCGCGGCCGGCCAGCTCCAGCGGGGTGTAGGGACGAACGCCCTTCACCTTCTCGATGGTGCTCTCCAGGTAGAAGAGCGGAGTGATCTCGACCAGGCCGCCGATGGCGACGACGATCAGGATCCCGATGATGAGCAGCAGGGAGTGCCGCTCAAGCTTGGCGTGATGTTTCCACATGGTCGGAAGCCCCCTCAGCTCGCGGACGCCAGGGCGGGCTTAGCCGCTGCGGACGTCTCGGTGGCGGAGCCGGGCATGCGGACCGTGCGCCACAGGTTGTAGGACATGATGATCGCGCCGGCGAGGTACATGAGGCCGCCAGTCATGCGGACGATGTTCTCGACGTGCTTGGCGGCGACCGTCTCGACGAAGGAGTTCGCGAGGAAGCCCTGCGGCGTGTATTCGCGCCACATCAGGCCTTCCATGATCCCGGAGACCCACATCGAGGAGATGTAGAGCAGGATCCCGGTGGTCGCGATCCAGAAGTGCCACTCGACCAGGCGGTCGGAGAAGAGCTTCTCCTTCTTCCACAGCCACGGCACCAGGCAGTAGACCGCGCCGAAGCTGATGAAGCCGACCCAGCCCAGGGCGCCGGAGTGCACGTGGCCGATCGTCCAGTCGGTGTAGTGCGACAGGGCGTTGACCTCGCGGACCGACATCAGCGGGCCTTCGAAGGTGGACATGCCGTAGAAGGCGATCGAGACGACCATCATCCGGATGACCGGGTCGGTGCGCAGCTTGTCCCACGCGCCGGACAGGGTCATCAGGCCGTTGATCATGCCGCCCCAGGAGGGCATCCACAGCATGATTGAGAAGGTCGCACCCAGGGTCTGCGCCCACATCGGCAGGGCCGTGTAGTGCAGGTGGTGCGGACCGGCCCAGATGTAGATGAAGATCAGGGCCCAGAAGTGCACGATGGACAGGCGGTACGAATAGACCGGCCGCTCAGCCCGCTTCGGCACGAAGTAGTACATCATGGCCAGGAAGCCGGCGGTCAGGAAGAAGCCCACCGCGTTGTGGCCGTACCACCACTGGGTCAGGGCGTTCTGGACGCCGGCGAACAGCGAATAGCTGCGGTGGTTCAAGAGCCCGACCGGCAGGGCCAGGTTGTTGACGATGTGCAGCATCGCGATGGTGACGATGAAGGCCAGGTAGAACCAGTTGGCCACGTAGATGTGGGGTTCCTTGCGCTTCCAGATCGTGCCCAGGAAGACCAGCAGATAGGCGACCCAGACGATCGTCAGCCACAGGTCGATATACCATTCGGGCTCGGCGTATTCCTGGCTCTGGGTGACGCCCAGCAGATAGCCGGTGGCCGCCAGCACGATGAACAGCTGATAGCCCCAGAACACGAACCACCCGGCCAGCCCCCCGGCCAGACGGGCCCGGCAGGTGCGCTGGACCACATAGAAGGACGTCGCGATCAGGGCGTTGCCCCCGAAGGCGAAGATCACGGCCGAGGTGTGCAGCGGCCGCAGGCGGCCGAAGTTCAGGAAGCCGAAATCCGAGAAGTAGAGCAGCTTGGGGAAGGACAGCTGGGCGGCGATGACCACGCCCACCAGGAGCCCGACAACGCCCCAGAACATGGTGGCGATGACCCCGGCCCGGACCACCCCGTCCTCATAGGACTTGGGATCGCCGCGGAAACGGCCCGCGCCGATCCCCGCGGTCATGACGCCGGCGGCGATCACGAAGGCGATCAGGAACACATACATGTGGAACCTGAACAGGGGATCGGCCGTGAAGGCCGCAGCGAGGAGGGCGAGCAGCGCCCCCACACAGCTGAAGGTCAGGACGATGGCCGCGTCGAGCGGTGTCCTGCCTTCGTTTGAAGATGATGTTTGCATTTGCCCCTAACGCCTTTTTCCAGAGACGTCCGGCTCTTGCGCCGGCCGCCATAAGGAGACCTTGATTCAAGTCAAGGCGTCGACCGTCATGCTTTGGCCTTATCGCCGCAATCCGGAAACGAAAGGATCGGCCATGCCTGCCATGCGCGCCTCGGACAGCCTGCTTCTCGCGGGTCTTGCGCTGCTGTTCGCCGCTGGGGTCTCGGCGGAGCTGGCCTTCGCCCACATGCGCGAGACCGCGGCCCTTTATGGGGTGATCTGCGGCCAGGGGCCGTCGGCGCCTGGACACTGCGCGGCCTGCTATGTGGCGGCGATCACCGGCCTCATGGGCCTGGCGACCCTGGCCGCGCGCCGCACCCTGCACCGCCGGCTCGCCCGCGTCGGGGTCTGACCTCTGGCCTACACGGCCTCGGCGCGTCCTTCCCCTAGACCGTCATGGCCGGGCTTGTCCCGGCCACCCATACGCGCCTGAGGTTCAGGCCGGGGCGCGGCTGCGCCGCCTCATCCTATCTGCGGCCACGGAGTTCATGGGTGGCCGGGACAAGCCCGGCCATGACGGCGCAGATTGAAGCAACAGTCTCACAAATGAGGAGCAGGGCTCCGATAGGAGCGGCCTTCATCGGACCCAAGCGCCAACGTGTCCCTACCGGGCCAGCCGGAACAGGACCTGGTCGGTGTAGGTCTCCTGCACCAGGCTGAAGGCCTGGCCGTCCGGCGTCGACAGCACCGCCCGGTGCCGCAGGATTTCCGGCGGAATGACGAAGGTCGCCCCCGGCGTCTCCTGCGGACGCGGCAAGGTGTCCCAGTCCGCCGGCAGCGGCCGGAACAGCACCTCTGACGACAGGGTGCGGCGGCGATAGCCCAGGCCCTTCACCACCACCCCGAACGGCGTGTCCGTGGTCTCCAGGAGCCGGTTCATCTCCGGCGTCAGGCGGCTGGGCCGATACCAGTTGTCGGCCCGGGACAACACCCGCTCGCCGCAGGCCAGCTCGACCCGCCGATAGCGCAGGGGCTCGTCGGCGCCGACGCCCAGGTCAGCCCGCTCGGCCGCGCCGGCCGGCTTGTCCAGGCTGATCCGACGGGCGGTGATCTTCAGGCCGGGGGCGCTGCCGTGGGTGTCGCACCAGTGCTGCAGGGTCTGGGTGGCGCTGTCGTGGCTGAGCAGCTCGGCGTTGAACGCCTGCAGCTGCGCCCAGGCCTCCAGGCGCGCCTCATGGGTGTCCGGCCAGACGCCGCCAAAGGCGCCGGCCACCAGGGCCGCCGCGGCGGCCAGGACGGGGGAGGAACTCATGGGCCTCGTCTCGCACTCCGGTGCGCCGCGCGCAAGTTACCGCTAAAAGCCTCGCCATGGCCAAGACCACGCCCGCCACCCTCGCCCTGAAAAAGGCCGGGGTCGCCTTCGACCTGCACGCCTATGACTACGACCCCGACGCTCCCCGCGTCGGCCTCCAGGCGGCTGAGGCCCTGGGCGCGGATCCCGCCCGCGTGCTCAAGACCCTGATGGCCGAGGTGGACGGCAAGCCGGTCTGCGCCGTGCTGGCCTCGGACCAGGAGGTGGCCATGAAGCGCCTGGCCGCCGTCTTTGGCGGCAAGAGCGCGGCCATGATGAAGCCCGCCGACGCCGAGCGGATCACCGGCTTCAAGGTCGGCGGGGTCAGCCCCTTCGGCCAGAAGAAGCGCTGTCCCACCGTGGTCGACGAGGCGGCGCTCGCCCATGCCCGCGTCTTCGTCAACGCCGGCCAGCGCGGCCTGCAGGCCGAACTCGCCCCCGCCGACCTAGTGGCGGCGCTGGGCGCGATAGTGGCGGCGATCACCTAGCCACGCCCAAGGGCGGCGCCCCGACCGCGACACAATGGGCCGGCAGCTTGGCCATGGACTCGGATCCGTCTCGCCTTGGCCGGCGAGATGGATAGGATCGGATATCCCTGGTTTCGGAAGACTCGAGATGGTCGTACGCGCTTTCGTCGGCGGTGTGGTCGCCGCCCCCTTGATCGCCCTGTCCCTGTTCAGCGCCGCCGCCGCCCAGGAGGTCGCCCCGGTCGCGCCGCCCGCGCCCCCGAGCCTGCAGCCGCCGCCCGCCGAGG
>NZ_JBHTLQ010000092.1:0-8276 GCF_042679085.1 Phenylobacterium conjunctum
GGCGCTCCGGCCCCGACATCAACGTCACATGGGCCATGCTGCACAGCTATGAGCGCTCATAAGGTCTCCTTACGAGCCTAGCATCCCGTCCGGCCTATCCCTCAGCAAGGC
The DNA here is from genome assembly GCF_042679085.1 of Phenylobacterium conjunctum. Classification (NCBI taxonomy): domain Bacteria; kingdom Pseudomonadati; phylum Pseudomonadota; class Alphaproteobacteria; order Caulobacterales; family Caulobacteraceae; genus Phenylobacterium; species Phenylobacterium conjunctum. The sequence goes on from NZ_JBHTLQ010000092.1 coordinate 112, forward strand.
GGCCCAAGGCGGGGGGGGGGTACGCTGATCTGGAACACCATCCGAAGATGAACGACGCCTTGGCGCACGGCGGCCGGCCCTACTAATTTCTGAAAGCAGCTCGTTCAACGCCGCCTTGTCGAGCATCGCGTCCGCCAACAGTGACACGAGCCGGCGGTTCTCGTCCTCCAGCGCCTTCAGCAGCTGGGCCTCCGACACGCTCTTACCGCCGAACTTGGCCTTCCAGGCGTAGATCGCGCCCTCCGACACACCGCGCTTGCGGGCCAACTCGACCACCTTCGTCCCGGCATCGTTCTCCCAAAGGATTCCGATGATCTGCTCCTCGCGAAATCTCGCTCGCTTCCTGTTCGTCCTCTCAAGGGCCGGACTCTAGCTCCAGGTGGAGGAAGTTCTTAGGGGCAGGTCAGCTCCATGACCTCGGACCCTGGTGAAAAAGCCAATAGATTGCTGGCGCTCAAAATGAAGACGCTGCCAGTCGAATCCGCACCAGTGACGCACTACCTTCATCAGCGCTGAGCAATCCCCGTAGGAGGATCCTTTGCCCCGCCTCTTTGACGTTGAACCCCGGAGAATATACACTTTCGCCCACCTCCCAATCGTATCCTGAAAGACTTTCACAGCTGATGGCGCGCCCATCACTTGCATACACATGAGCCATTCTACCTTCCAATTTAACGCGACAATTCGGCGCCACATTAAAACCTATAACCCATGGAACACTTGAAAGAGTGGGCTCACCTATAAGCTTATCTTCAACATCCCAGCCTAGCCGATCAGCGTGAATCGCTATGCCTCGATGATGGGAAACGCCGAACTGCTTTCTGTAACCATTGTGGGCCCCCGCGATCCTGTGGGCGCTAAAATGCTCAAGCTTGGTTTCCGCATGTCTGGACCAATTGAAAGCTCCCGCAATATCGCTTTGGTCCGCCCCCCCCAATATGAGTGTGTTGTGAGCATTGGTCCCTCGCAGACTATCCCGCCATAGCCCACCCGAGTGGTAGAGGAAGGTGCCGCTATCGACAAAAATCGGCTCATCTCCCCAATGCAGCCAGACTGAAAGCGCGTCCGCATGTCCGTGAGCAGCGATTGCCAGAAAGCCAAGAGGGGCGTGATCGAAAACAAAAAGGGCAGTTCCACGATCGGTGGGCTGCCTTATGACTGAATATCCCCCAGATTCAAAAGTCCGGACTCCCGTGGGGCCAGGTCCTATATCAGCGAGCGCAGATTTACCTACATTCACGTATACTTCAGTCTGTTCTTCCGCGCCTTCTGAAGCCACTCGGATACAACGTTCTGAAAATACAACAGTATTTGCGACGTATTGATCAGCGCTTGATTGCGATATGTCGAGTACGCGACCTTCATCATCGTCGCCAATCCTGGGGGTGCGCCCGCCGTCATCGAGCATCCAACGGAGATGCTCGACGGCCAACTTCAATTTTTCAAAATAGGCGGCTGAAAAGGGGCGGCCCATCGACTTCGCATTCACACCTGTCAGCGCAAACCATTCCAAGCTATAGGCGCTGTAAGTAGGAGACTGCTCTGCTCCAACGCCGTCCTCATGGAATTGATGATGGACTTCAGCCTCCAGTCCGCGCTGAGCATCACCGAGCAGCGCATTCGCATTCGTTATGCCAGGCGCAGCCCCTGCAGCGATAAATATCGCTGACATCTCTGCTATGCGGTGATTGTTGGCCGACGAATATCGCGACGGGTAACGGGCAATCCAAAAAACGTGAGCGGCAACGAAGGCCTTGATGTCAGGCAAGAAATCACTCGGAGGCACGCCGACAATCGAAATTAAGGCCAAGATGGAAACCAGGCGGCTCGCCGCCTCAATTCCGCTAACCCAGTTAATTCCGCGGAACGGAGGATTTGCCTCCATCCACCCTCTCACTATTTCAAATGCTATTCGGGCGCTACGATCTCCAGCGGATTGTGCGCCAAGCCCAACTGCAGTCAGGAACTGGAGCCGATTAAGTTCCCAGACAAACTTCACGTCACCAAATTCGCTTGCATGCCGGTAATTTACATCAAAGCAGTAAACATCCGCTCCAGGCCAATTCTTGTGCGTCACGGGATCTACAAACCAGAAGTCAGTTCGCCACCAACTTTCGCTGACGGGCTGTGGCCAATGCTGGCCCAGAAGGACGAACTCCCCCCGCACGGCACGCGCCGCTCGCTCCAGGACGGCCTCATCCAATTCGCCGGATCCCCGACCAAACGTCACCCCTGATAGCCCAGCTACCCCACCCTCATAACTGCCGAAATCCGACCAACTCCACCCCCGCAAGCCATCGGATCTACGACGTATCTGTTCCTGCACCCGATGAGCGATTTCGGCTGCAGACATGCGGCTGACCCGCCGCAGCGCCCATTGAAGCTTTTCTACTTTACGCATCCATCCGCTCCGCATACGCCTGCTAACGCGCCAACCCTATCGAAAAACGCCCCGCTAAAAGGTTCGAGATTGAGCATCGAATGCCAACGAAGCGAATCCTAATTATCGTCGAGAACCTACCCGTTCCATTCGACAGAAGGGTATGGCTCGAAGCCACTACGCTATCGAATGCGGGTTATCATGTTTCAGTCATTTGCCCGAAAGGCAAAGGATACGAGAAGTCGTTCGAAACATTGGAAGGCGTCCATATATACCGACACGCTCTCCCGCTCGAGGCCTCGGGACCATTGGGCTATCTACTTGAATATGGAAGTGCTCTTATTTGGCAGATGCTCCTATCCATTCGTGTAGCATTGGCTGGCCGCATCGATGTAATTCACGCCTGCAACCCTCCCGACCTGATATTTCTTGTCGCAGCGCCTTTTCGCCTATTCGGCACTCGCTTTTTGTTCGACCAACACGATCTTTGCCCCGAAGTCTACGAATCCAAATTTAGCCATCGCGGCCCATTCTATCGAATGCTGTCGATCTTCGAACGCATGACCTATGGTCTTGCAGACGTGATCATTTCAACAAATGAAAGCTATCGCGCCGTCGCAATGACCCGGGGTGGAGTTTCCGCTGAAGATGTCTTCGTCGTCAGAAGTGGTCCCGACATAACACGCTGGCCCAAGCGCCCACCTCCCGACGAAAAGTGGAAGAATGGGCGACGGCATCTCGTCGGCTATATTGGCGTAATGGGAGAGCAGGAGGGATTGGACCTCCTCCTGAAATCGATCAGGAAAATTGTATATGTAGATGGCCGCGACGATATTCAATTTGTTTTAATTGGGGACGGTAGTTATCGCGCCCATATCCAAAAGATGGCTAGTGACTTCGGCCTGTGCGACTATGTTACATTTACCGGTCGGGTTTCCGACGCCGAGCTGCTAAGCGCGATCGGAACATCCGACGTATGCGTAAATCCAGACCGATTTTCTGTCCTAAATGATAAATCGACGATGAATAAAATTATTGAATATATGGCGCTTTCGAAGCCAATTGTGCAATTTGATCTCACGGAAGGTCGGTATAGTGCTCAGGGCGCGTCGTTGTATGTAGCGCATGATGATACAGATGCGTTTGCCGAGGCGATCGTTTCTCTAATCGATCAACCTGAACTGCGCGCATCTATGGGAGCACTTGGTCGAGAGCGCGTTGAAACCGAGTTGGGCTGGGGCCACCAGGTTCCTCAACTTTTGGCGGCATACGACCACATCTTTCGGGGGCGCTAGGCACGGTAGCCTGCTAACTAACTCCGCTCGAAACACCCGGCTAGATGGTGCTGACGCCGTCATTTAAGAACTCCAAATGCAACGGAATGCCGAGTCGTTGATTGACAGCTGACGCAGGTACTAGACAGTCAGGCGACTTTCTCCACAGCGGCCCCAGGCAATTCGCTGTCAGCATAGGCGTTTATGTGGAAGGCGTATGAGCAGACGACCAGCCAGGAACAATGGCAGCCAGGATGGCGGAGCAGGGGCCCCAACGGGTCAAATCTCAATCGGATCCGTTTTTGGAAGGCTTGGCCGTGCTCTCCGCCACATAGTCCCGCTCAGGATACGGCAAGAAATTTCATATTTTCTCGCTCACAGCAGAACTGAAAAATCCCCGGATCGGATCCTCCTGGTTTCCTCAATAATCCCGGCACTTGTATCCTCCGGAGGAGAGATACTTTGGGTAGGATGCCGTCGATATACAAAGAACTATCCGAATCTCATAGAATCACACGGTGCACGTTGCTGGACCACTGATATCGATCCGGTCACGGAACGCTGGGGGCGCAGAGGGCGACATATTGAGGCCAATTTGCTCGATATCGCGGGCATCTTCGACCAAGCGAAATTTACCGGCGTGCTGTGCAACGGAATTTTCGGGTTTGGTGTAGATGGGCCTCAAGCGCAAAGCGACGCCATCACCGCGATCGCGCATGTCTTAGCTCCCGGCGGCTGGCTACTGATCGGCTGGAACACTGATCGGGGGCCGGACCCTATGGAACGCCCAGAAATCGCTCACTGGTTTCGCCGCGATCAAGTTGGAATTATTCCATCCAGACAGCGCGTTGCTGGCACTACGCATGTTTACGATCTATTGCGGCGGCTGCCAGAATAGGTGTCCCTTGAACAAATTTAGCCTGCCCCTGAAACCCGTCGCCGTGATCTTGCCTCTAGACGGTGTCTTCCAATGGCATATCAGCCTAATTGACTGGTTTAGACGCTCGCACACAGTTTTTGTATTCGTCGCGCCCGCAAAGGGCTGGGATTGGCGCGTCCATTTCTGGATGGGGCTTGAACACATGCTATTCAAGGATGCTCCGCTGGCAAGGCGGGTGCCGGCACCTAACGACGCTCAGTGTTTCGACCGCTCGTTGGATTGGTCCGATTATCGGATAGTCCTCGACTTTGCTCGGCAATCGATGGGTCTGTCTAACGGTTACGAGGTCCGATATGACGGGATGGCAGACGACAGATATTTGCTCGGAAAGATTTTGCGCAGAAGATCTCCAAAAATTTCACTCAATTCCAGCTCTACCGGCCTCGAAGTGGCCGCGTCATATCCCAGCATCCAAGATCGTGCAGTCCTCATACGTGCTCTGTCTACGATTTTTTCACGAACCGCCGCGCTTTGTACTGAACTTTTAGATGTTGAACCTCATGGTCGACGTAAGCCGCTTGAATTGTCGACAGGAGCGATCTCAATACAGCCAATGTATTTGCTAAAATTTGCTATTAGGCTGCTTGCGGAAAAGCTCGCAAACCAAGTGATCAAGAAAGTCAAGCGAACAGGATACTGGTCTATAGCGCTGAGAAGGTCTATAGGTGTAGGTTTTCCGGCTCCTCCTGCGCCAACACAATTTTCTATTATCTCCACCCCACTTAATAGCTACCTAGCCGATCCATTTATCTTTCGGTACGAAAACAATTCATATCTCTTTGCTGAAGAATTTCTTTATTCCGTAAACAAGGGTGTTCTTGTTTGCGCGAAAATCGGTCACGATGGCGACGTCGGAAGTTTCGAAGTTGTTCTGGAGCGACCATACCATCTGTCCTATCCGTTTATTTTTGAACATGACGGCCAAATTCTGATGATTCCCGAGAGCGGGGCCGATGGAAAATTGCAGCTGTACCGTTGCCTGCAGTTCCCAGGTACTTGGGAGTTTGTGGCAGTCTTAATTGAGGAGCCAATAGCCGACGCGACACTCTTCCAAGAGGGGGGGGTCTGGTGGATTCTCGGGACCGTCGCACGCTTTGGCGGATCAATCCACGATGAACTCAATGCTTACTATAGTTTGAGCCTAACTGGACCGTGGAAGCCTCATTCAGCAAATCCAATCAAATCGGATTGTCGGTCATCAAGATGCGCTGGCAAAATTGTGCGGGTCGACGGGCGATTATTTCGGCCAGCGCAGAACTGCGAGACTGGGTACGGTGAGGGATTGGTGTGGTGTGAAATTACCCACCTAACACCTACCTTTTTTGATGAAGTCATTGTGGAGTCTTGGCCGGCAGAAGCCGGAAGTGGCTTTAGGGGGCTTCACACTTACAATAGCGATGAACAATTTGATGCTATCGACTTAAAGTGGGATCCTAATATCTGCCAGCTAAAATCGTCGTTGAAAAGCGTTGCCCTGAAGGCCAAGACTCCGGCGAAGAATTGGTAAGCTCTTGAGATTGGATTTTTGGAGAACCTCAATGCTGCCCGTGGCGCCCTTGGAGCTGAGACAAGATTCGGCGTCAAGTTCTAGTCTAATATACATTCAGTATCTTCGCGCGTTAGCGGCGTTGCTTGTAATTTTCCAGCATGCGCATGAGCAGGTTGCTGGCCTCAGAAACTATATGAACACCACATTGGGCGAGGGTGGTGTCGACTTGTTTTTTGTAATCAGTGGTTTTGTAATGATGTATTCGACTGGCTTCAAGAGCCCTTCGGCGAGATCATTCATTTTCCGACGCTTGGAGCGAATTGTTCCTTTGTATTGGATAATGACATTATTGACCGCCTCGTTATTGCTGATAACGCCGCAACTATTTCGAAATAGTGCGTTTTCAATTTCGAGCTTGATTAGTTCACTAATCTTCTTTCCGCAGCGTAACCCGGGCATGACCCAAAGTATAAGCCCAATGTTAAAGTTGGGGTGGACGCTGAACTATGAGATGTTTTTCTATGTGGCCTTCGCGTTGTTTTTGGCTTTCCGACCCGTTATCCGCGTAGTTGGGGTTGGCTTCCTTTTCGGCCTATTCTTCTTTCTACAGGAGACGTTCAATTGCCAGTACACTCCCATTTTGTTCTGGACAGATTCGATAATCTTTGAGTTCTTGATCGGGTGTATTATTGGCGCGCTCGCTTTATCCGGAGTATTTCGCCGCGCGTCCGCTTGGATTGCTCCCGCATTGGCAGGGATCGGGGTGATTTGTTTTGTAGCATTTGCCGATGCGCCGGGACCACGGCTCTTTAGCGCCGGAATTCCTGCTGGGTTGATAGTGGCTGGGGCTGCAGGCGCAGAATTGAAGTGCGGTCGAAATTTATTGTCGGGGAAATTTGCGTTTCTTGGCGACGCCTCGTATTCTCTGTATTTGGGGCATTTATACCCGGTAATTGCTTTTCGCGTGGTGTGGGATAAGCTTTCGCTTCCGCAGGAAGGCGTGATTTCAGCGGGACTATTCGTGACGGCGTGCATGGTTACAGGGATTTTTTCGGGTATCGTCCTGTATCAATGCGTCGAGCGGCCTATCGGGCGCTCATTGAGGTCGCTTCGACTTCCTGCTCGCTCGTTGACTGTCTAGAGCATTTTCGATCAGTCTGCATCACAGCCGACGCTTTAGCGTTGAGGGTGCCGAACTGGGGGCGTCCTCGGTGATGAACTCCGCCACGGGTGCCGGATCACGGGGCACCGGGGCACAGCCATTCGCCACGCAACAGCACTCGAAGATCGCGAAGTCCGCACTGGAATTCCGCAGGGTCGCCTCCGCCTACGCCCCAGAAAGGCACTCAATTTCGCTACTTCAGTTGGGCAAGGGCTGTGACGTGGCCCCCGCCAGTGCCTCGATTGGTCGTATCCCTCCGGTGAGGGCCGCCTTGCGGTGATGTGGGCTTTGGCGATCCTGCGCTCTTAAGTCCGGTCATATGATCGGTCATATGAGCAGGTTTAAGAGCGGCGATGAGCTAGATCACGTTGCTGACGGGGGAGCGCCGTCGGACGTGGAGCGACGCGCAGAAGCTGGCGATCCTCAGTGAAGCGTTTGCGCCTGGGGCGGGGGTGGCGGAGGTGGCTCGGCGCTTCGAGATGTTGGCCTGCTGACCTGCCCCCCACCGGTCCCTCGATCATTGTGAGAGTCCAGGGGTTGGTTGGTAGCTGATCTGCAGCGTCGGCGGTAGCGGCCGGCCGGTGGAGCTGATCAAGTTGCGCAGCCGGCCGGCCGCGGGGTTCAGCCGCACCGCTTCCGGCGTGAGGCCGCCGTGCGCCGAGTGTGGCCTGACGTGGTTGTAGTCGAGCCGCCAGCGCTCGATCACAGCGCGGGCCTCGGCCAGGTTGGCGAAGACCTCCTCGTTCAGGCACTCGTCGCGCAGCTTGCCGTTGAAGCTCTCGACGAAGCCGTTCTGCTGCGGCTTGCCGGGCGCGATGTAATGCCAGTCGACGCCGGTGCGGTTGGGGGACTGTCAGGAATTTCGTGTGTGGGCGGGCATAATGGGAAAGAAGGAGACCTCCCATGGCCCGACGCAAAGA
>NZ_JBHTLQ010000093.1:0-8229 GCF_042679085.1 Phenylobacterium conjunctum
TGAGCGCGGACCACGCGCTTGGCCGAGATGTTGACCACGGCGGCGGCGGCGGAGGCGGCGGCGGCGGCGGCGGCGGCGGCGGCGGCGGCGCAGCGAAGCTGTAGCGCAGGCCCACGGTCACCGACTGGTCGCGGTATTCGCCCGCGAAGTTACCCGGCTGCAGGGCGTTGGTGCCCTTCGAAGCGAAGGTGACTTCCGAGCCGCCCAGGTAGCGGTAGGTCAGGTCGACGTTCAGACGGTCGGTGGCCTTCCAGGCCAGGCCGCCGAGCAATTGCCAGGCGAAGGCGCTGTCCGCGTCGTCGATGGCCAGGTTCTGCACGCCCGGGTTGGACGGGCCGCCGACGCCGGTCACGTTCGAGAACTGGCCCAGGATCTGGTCAGCCTTGATGTGAGCGATACCGACACCAGCGCCCACGAACGGGTTGATCGCCGAGTCCGGCATGATGTCGTAGATGACATTGCCCATCACGGTCCAGGCTTGCATGCTGCCCGAGGGCGAGCCGCAGGTCGGGGACGCCGCGGTGCGGATCACACCGGGGGTGCACAGGCCGAGGATGGGTTGGGTGTTGCCGCCGCGGAACGACTCGACGTCGCCCGAGCGATAGCCGCCTTCGAGTTCGACACGCCAGTGGCTGTTCAGCTGGTAGCCGAGACGGGCGAAGCCGGCCCAGTCGTCCTGCTGCTGCAGATCCCAACGATAGGGAGCGCCATTGATCGCGTTGTTCGAGGATTCGAACTCAGCGCCTTCGGGCCAGTGGTAGCCCAGGTCCACCGCGCCATACCAGCCCGTGTCTTGCGCGGAAGCGCCGGACGCGGCGAACACCGCAGCCAGGGCAGCCCCTGCCAGAAGATTGAATTTCATATTCAGAGCCCTCTCTTGCCCTACGCTGCGGCCTAATGACCCAGCGCGACGTTATATAACAGGGCCGAAGCGGCATGAAAGTGCGCGAACGCAACACCCAGCGCCATTTTCCCCAACCCAGCGAACTATATCCCAGGACCGTACCCAATAACGCCCGGTTCAGGCAACGCCTGACCCAGGAATAGAAGCGCCTTGCGACTCTCCACCCCCGCGCCTGGCCGCGATGGCGTCCACAAGTTCACTTCGGAAGGCCGTCTCGACGTCCTCCGCAGGCCCCAAACGTAGACCCGGGGCCTTGGTTCCGCCGAATCGTCGCCACTCCGGAACGGGACTTTCCGTCCGGCGGGAATGTGGCCCTCCCGACACAGCAGGACCCGGTCGCGCGACGCCTGCAACCAAGTTCGCGCGTACGTGGAACTTCAGGTCAGGGAACTTCAGGTCGAGGAACTTCAGGTCGGGGCGGCCCGGCGCGCACGCCGCGTGCGGCCCCCCAGCGCCTCCGGCCGATTGAGCACCTTGCGGAACTCGTCGCGGCGTTCGTGGATGGAGGCGATGATCAGCCCCATGGGCACGCCGATCTCAACAAGCACGGCCTCGGAGAGCTGAAGACTGGCCTCAACGGTTTCCGGCACCGCGTCCGTGGCGCCCAGCTCATAGAGCCTGGCGGCGTGGCGGGCGTCGCGGGCCCGGGCGACGATGGTCAGGTCCGGCCTCATCTCGCGGGCGGTGGCGACAATGGCCTCAACGCCCTCGGGCGAGTCCATCGTGACCACCAGGGCCGGCGCGGTCTCCAGGCCGCAGCGCTTCAGGAACTCCGGCCGCGCGGCGTCCCCGTAGAAGATGTGCTCGCCCGCCCGCCGCGCCGCCTCCACCAGCCGGGGATCTCGCTCGGCGGCGACCCAGGCGATGTCGTGGCGGCCCAGCATGTCGCCCACCAGCTTGCCGACCCGGCCATAGCCCACGACCAGCACCTGGGGCTGGTCGGGATCGACGCTCGTGGAGGGCTGCTCGGCCAGGGCCTCGCCGGTCAGCTTGCGGCCGCCCAGCTTCAGGCCCATGGCGGCGAACCCGGGAATGCACATCATCGACAGGGTGGAGGCCACCAGGATGGTCTGGCCCAGCGCCCGGTCCACCAGCCCGTCGCCCATGGCCTGGGACAGGATGACGAAGGCGAACTCGCCGCCCGCCGCCAGCAGCAGGGCGCTCTCGATCGCCGCGCCGTTGGCCAGGCCGAACAGCCGGCCGAGCCCGAAGACCACCGTGGCGTTCAGGATCACGACGCCCAGCATGGTCCCGATGACCAGCAGGGGCTCGGCGGCCAGCAGGCGGACGTCCAGCCCGATGCCCACCGACAGGAAGAACAGGCCGAGGAGCAGGCCCTTGAACGGCTCGATGGTCACCTCGACCTCGTGCCGGTACTCGGTCTCGGCCAGCAGCAGGCCGGCGATGAAGGCGCCGAGCGCCATGGACAGGCCGGTGACCGCGCTGACCAGGCCGGCGCCCATGACCACCAGCAGGCAGGCGGCCATGAACAGCTCTTCGCTCTTGGCCCGGGCCACGGACTTCATCATGGGGCGCAGCAGGAAGCGGCCGAACACCAGAAGGGCGACGATCCCGGCCACGGCCGGGGCGAAGGCGGTGAGGATTTCCGGCGACAGCCCCTCCCCGCCCCGGCGGCCCAGGATGGCCAGGGTGATCAGGATGGGGGCGACGGCCAGGTCCTGGAACAGCAGGACCGAGAAGGTCGCCCGTCCGGCCATGGAGTGCTGGCGCTTGGCCTCGGTCAGGATCGGCATGACCACGGCGGTGGAGGACAGGGCCAGCGCCGCGCCGATGGAGACGGCGGCCGGCAACGGCAGGCCCAGCATGATCCCACAGGCCGCGATGGCCGCCAGGGATAGGGCCACCTGCAGGCCGCCCATCCCGAAGACGAGACGGCGCATGAGCCGCAGGCGTTCCCAGGACAGCTCCAGCCCGATCATGAACAGCAGGAACACCACCCCGAACTCGGCGAGCTGGGCGATCTCCTCGGGGTTGTCGATGGTGAAGTAGCCGAACCAGGGCACGGCGTCGGTCAGGGCGCCCAGGCCCGAGGGACCCAGCACCACGCCGGCGCCCAGGAAGCCGAGGATCGGACTGATCTTCCAGCGGCGGAACAGGGGAACGACCACGCCCGCGGTCGCCAGAAAGAGAACGACGTCCTTATAGCTTCCCGGCGAGACGTGACCTTCCATACGCGCTCCTTCTTGATGATCCGCCAACTATAGCCCGCCAAACGCGCGGGAGGCGATTATGGACTCGCTATGCGCGCGAGAAGGACCAAGGCGAAGTTGACTTGGCCGGGGCCGCCGGGGCCTATGCCGGCATATTTTCTTTTATTCATGGAGATCGCCCTTGGAGGCCTGGAATTACGCCAACCTGTGGGAATCCGTCGCCCGCGCCATCCCTGACCGCCCAGCCCTGATCCATGGCGACCGCGTCATCGCCTGGGGCGCGTTCAGCGCCCGCGCCGACGCCCTGGCCGCGCACTTCGTGGCCTCAGGCCTCGCCCAGCAGTCCAAGGTGGCGGCATATCTCTACAATGGTCCTGAATTCCTCGAGACCTACTTCGCAGCCTTCAAGGCCGGCCTCGTCCCGTTCAACACCAACTACCGCTATGGCGACGACGAGCTGATCTATCTGTTCGACAACGCCGACGCCGAGGCCGTGGTGTTCAGCGCCGCCTTCGCCGAAATGGCCGCCAAGGTCCGGGGCCGCCTGCCCAAGGTGAAGACCTGGATCTGCGTGGCCGAGCCGGGCTTCACCCAGCCGGACTGGGCGGACGACTACGACGCCATCGTCGCCGCCAAGGCCCCGGCCGACTTCACCGCGCCCTGGGGCCGCTCGGCCGACGACCTGCTGTTCATGTACACCGGCGGCACCACCGGCATGCCCAAGGGCGTGATGTGGCGCCAGGAGGACCTGTTCAAGGCGCTGGGCGGCGGGGCCAACCTGCTGCTGGGCCTGCCGCCGCTGGAGACCTGCGCCGAGGCCGGGGCTCGCGCCGCCGCCAGCCCCGACCCGCAGATCACCATTCCCGTGGCTCCGCTGATGCACGCCACCGGCCAGTTCATCTCCTTCGGCAGCCTGGTGGGCGGCGGGACCATCGCCACCCTGACCGGGCGCCGGTTCGATCCAGCCGCCCTGTTCGACGAGGTCGACCGGATCAAGGCCAACGGCCTGGTCATCGTCGGTCCGGCCTTCGCCGCGCCCATGCTGGAGACGCTTGAAGCCCACCCGGGCCGCTGGACCCTGCCGTCCCTGCGCCGGATCGTCTCGTCGGGCGCCATGTGGGGCGCTGAGAACAAGAACGGCCTGCTCAAGCACCTGCCGCACATCATGCTGATGGACAGCCTGGGCTCGTCGGAGGCGCTCGGCCTTGCCGGCTCCACCTCGGGCGGCGGCGCCACCGCCGGCACCGCCAAGTTCATGGCCGGCCCCAACGCCGCCGTCTTCACCGAGGACGGCCGCCGGGTCGAAGCCGGATCGGGCGAACGCGGCCTGGTGGCGGTCGGCGGCCACACGCCGGTCGGCTACTACAAGGACGAGGAAAAGTCGGCCAAGACCTTCCGCACCTTCGAAGGCCGCCGCTGGAGCGTGCCCGGCGACTGGGCGACCCTGGAGACCGACGGCTCCATCACCCTGCTCGGCCGCGGCTCACAGGTGATCAACACCGGCGGCGAGAAGGTCTTCCCCGAAGAGGTCGAAGAGGCCCTGAAGCGCTTCCCGGGCGTCCGCGACGCCGCCGTAGTGGGCGTGCCTGACCCGCGGTTTGGCGAGCGGATCTGCGCCGTGGTCGATTGCGCGCCGGGCGTCACCCCGACCCTGGCCGAGTTGTCAGCCCACGTGAAAGCCCACCTGGCCGACTACAAGGCCCCGCGCGAACTGGTCCTGGCGCCGGTGGGCCGGGCGCCCAACGGCAAGCTCGACTACAAGGCCATCCGCACCCGCGCCCTTGAGGCCCTGGGCCAGGCGGCCGGGTAACAGAATTGTAACGTGGCTTGAAGGGCGGCGGACGTCATGGTCCGTCGCCCTTTTTCTTGTCCGATAGGCTGGTACTTCATGAAGATGTCCTGGTTCGCCGGCGCCGCCCTGGCGCTGGTCCTCGCCGCCCCGGCCCTGACCACCCCGGCCCTGGCCGCCGACGCCGCGGCGGCCGCGATTGAAGCGCCGCGTCAGGGGAGCTGGGGCTTCGACCTGGCCGGCCGCGACCTCAGCGTCTCGCCGGGCCACAGCTTCTATGACTACGCCAACGGAACCTATGTCCGCGACCTGGTGATCCCGTCCGACCGGACGAGCTTCGGCTCCTTCGACCGCCTGCGCGAACTGTCAACCGCCCGGATGCAGGCCGTGGTCCAGACCGCCGGCGCCGACAAGGCCGCCAAGGGCGACGAGGCCAAGCTGGGCGCGCTCTATCGCAGCTTCATGAACGAGGACCGGGTGAACGCCCTGGGCGCCAAGCCCCTGGCCCCCGAGTTGGCCCGCATCAAGGCCGCCAGGTCCGCCTCCGACATCGCCCGCACCATGGGCGAGCACCAGCACGGCTTCGGCGGCTCGGCCTTTGGCGCCTTCATCTATGACGACGCCAAGGACCCGCTGAAATACACCGTCTATCTGGGCCAGGGCGGCCTGGGCCTGCCGGATCGCGACTACTATTTGAAGGACCGGTTCGCGACCCAGAAGACCGCCTACCAGGCCTATGTCGCCCAGATCCTGACCCTGATCGGCTGGCCCGACGCGGACGCCCAGGCCAAGGCCATCGTCGAGCTCGAGACCCGCATCGCCCAGGTCTCCTGGTCCAAGGTTGAGCAGCGCGACGACACCAAGACCTACAATCCCTACGACGCCGCCCGCCTGGACGCCCTGGCGCCCGGCTTCGACTGGAAGGCCTTCCTGGCCGGGGCGAAGCTGTCGGGCGCCAAGCGCGTGGTGGTGTCCGAGAACACCGCCTTCCCGAACATCGCCCTGATCTACGCCCAGACCCCGCTGGACATCCTGAAGGCCTGGACAGCCTTTGGCCTGGCCGATCAGGCCGCGCCCTACCTGTCCAAGGACTTCGAACAGGCCGCCTTCCAGTTCCGCGACAAGACCCTGGCCGGCCAGGTGGAGCAGAAGCCGCGCTGGAAGCGTGGGGTGAGCCTGGTGGACAGCCAGATCGGCGAAGCCCTGGGCAAGCTCTACGTCCAGGCCTACTTCCCTGCCGAGGCCAAGGCCAAGATGGAGGGCCTGGTCAGCGACATCCTGACCGCCATGAAGGGCCGGATCGAGCGGGTGGACTGGATGGGCCCGCAGACCCGGGCCAAGGCCCTGGAGAAGCTCTCCAAGTTCAGCGTCATGATCGCCTATCCCGACACCTGGCGGGACTATTCGGCCCTGAGCCTCAAGGACGATGACCTGTACGGCAACGTCCAGCGCGCCATCGCCTTCGAGTGGGACCGCAATGTCCGTCGCATGAACGGGCCGGTGGACCGCAAGGAATGGGGCATGACCCCGCCGACGGTGAACGCCTACTATTCGCCGACCAAGAACGGCATCGTCTTCCCGGCCGCGATCCTGCAGCCGCCGTTCTTTGATCCGGCCGGCGACATGGCCATCAACTATGGCGCCATTGGCGGGGTGATCGGCCACGAGATCACCCACGGCTTCGACGACCAGGGCCGCAACTTCGACGGCGACGGCCGGCTCACCGACTGGTGGACGCCGCAGGACGCCGCCAAGTTCGAGGCCGAGGCCAAGGCCTTCGGGGCCCAGTATTCCGCTATCGAGATCCTGCCCGGCGCCCACATCAATGGCGACCTGACCATGGGCGAGAACATCGCCGACCTGGGCGGGCTGCTGCTGGCGCTGGACGCCTATCACGTCTCGCTGAAGGGTCAGCCGGCCCCGGTGATCGACGGCCTGACCGGCGACCAGCGGGTGTTCCTGGGCTGGGCCCAGGTCTGGCGCTCGAAGATGAAGGAAGACCGGCAGCGCCAGCTGCTGGCCATCGACCCGCACAGCCCCAACCGGGCCCGCGTCGAGGTCCCGGTCCGCAACATCGACGCCTTCTACGAGGCCTTCGGCGTCAAGCCGGGCGACAAGATGTACCTGGCTCCCGACCAGCGCGTCCGCATCTGGTAAGGGTCTAGCTCGGAAACAGCTCCACATGCGTGGCGGCGTCGCGTCCGAAATAGAGGACACGGCGCCCGCTGATCGACACCAGATAGCCCGCGCAGCCGGCGGCCTTCGCCTTCCGGCAGAAGCCTCTATAGCTATAGTCCGGCCCGCCCGCCTGGGCCTCGCGGATCGCCTCGCCCAGGGCTTCCGGGTCGAGACGCGCGGCCACAGCGCCCTCGGTCGTGTGCGCCGTCAGATCGACGCTGTCGCCGTCGGCCGCGTAGTAGGTGGCGGTCGTGCGGCGATAGTCCACCAGATAGCCATCGAAGCCCCCCTCGGTCAGCGCGCCGAGGATCTGCGGGAACGACAGGCTCCCGTCCTCGGCGCCCGCCAGGCAGGCCTCCGCAAGGGCTCTCATGCGCGCGTCCATGGGGCGGTCCTTTCCTATTTGTGGTCGTAGTTCAGCTGACCGGCGGGGCCTTGAGTCCTCGGCGCTCCACCACCTGGCGCATCACCTGCTCCACCGTCCGGCGCTCAGCCTCGGTCAGGTGATCGAAGAACTCGGCGTCGTTCTGGTCCGCTAGGGCCGACAGCCGGGGCGTCAGGGCGCGGCCGGACTCGGTGAGCGCCAGGCGCTGGGCGCGGGCGTCGTCGGGGTCGTCCCGCCGCGCGATCAGGGCCTTGGCCAGCAGACGTTCGGCCAGCTTGCTGATCGCCCCCCGGGTCAGACCCAGCCGTTCGGCCAGTCGGCTGGGGGAGATCTCGCCGGCGTCATAGAGCTCGCGCAGCACCACCCACTCGGCCACCGTAACGCCCTCGCGCTCCACCTTGCGGGCGAAGGCCTGAGAGACGTGGTTGGAGACGTACCTCAGCCAGTAACCGAGATGGGCGGTCAGTTGCGATGGGGGGACGGGTTCGGTCATTGTTGACAAGGAAACTAAACAAGTATGTTTCCTTGTCAACATCTGTCTGGTGGTGGGCGGTCATCCGCGGCGCAGAATGTCCTCGGCCGCCCACAGGCCGGTGGCGAAGCTGGCCTGCAGGAGGTAGCCGCCGGTGGGCGCCTCCCAGTCCAGCATCTCGCCGGCCGCCCAGACGCCGGGGCGGGCGCGCAGCATCAGGCCCTCGTCCAGGGCCGCGCGGCTGATCCCGCCCGCCGTGGAGATGGCGCGGGCGATGGGCCGGGGCCCGGTCACCCGCACAGGGACCGCCTTCACCGCGGCGGCCAGGTC
>NZ_JBHTLQ010000094.1:0-8219 GCF_042679085.1 Phenylobacterium conjunctum
GCGCGGCGGCGGTCCAGCTTTCCAGGTCGGTGGGCTGGTCGGCGGCGCCGGCGGCGGCGCCCCGGACCGGGACATAGCCGTCGCTGGTCTCCGCCCCGAGCGTCACCAGCAGTTGGCGGGTACCGAAGGCGGCGACGCCGCGGGCCGATCCGCGCTCGCCCGCCGAGACGTCCAGAGCCTGGAGCCCGTCACGGCCCGCCCGCTCCTCCAGCGCCACGACGCCGGTCAGGGCGCCCGCGCCATACGGGCCAGCGCCAGCGCCGCGCACCAGGGTGGCGCTCTCCAGGCCCTCCGACGGCAGGGCGGACCAGATCACCCAGCCCCCGAACGGGTCATTGACCGGCGCCCCATCCAAAGTCACCAGGGCGCGCCCGGCGCCGGAGGGGGCGACGCCGCGCAGGGACAGGCCTTGGATGGTGGGATTGGCCGCCTCGCTGCCCGTGCGGCGGAACAGGGAGACGCCGGGCGCCTGTTTCAGGGCGGCGTCCAGGCGCGGGGCGGTCTTCAGCTGGCCGGCGTCGAGCTGCTGGACCGCGAACACGGCCTCACCGCCCAGGGGCGGCAGGCGCGGGGCGTGAACGACAACGACTTCGACTTCGGGCGCGGGCGGCGGGGGCGGCAGATCAGACATGCCCCCATGTGCCGCGAAATGCGGGCCGAGGCGAGCCCTGCCCTAACGTCCGTCAGGGATTGACGTTGAGCTTGATCTTGATGCGGCCGGGATTGGCCAGGGCGAGGGTTTCCGGCACCTGGATGTCGGCGGCCAGCTTCAGCGCCTTGGCGGCGCGGACGTCGGTGTCCGGGTCACCGTCGACGACCTTGCAGTCGGTGAGGCTCTGGCCCGAGACCTGGCAATCGATGACGAAAGCGCTGACCGGCAGGCTCTCCAGGGCGTTGTACGCCGAGGGGGCCTGGGGCGCCGAAAGACCGGCGGCGAGCGCAAGAACAGAGATCAACATAGGCCCTCGGGGTTTACGAAGGTTAATCAAAAGTAAACCCGCTCGCCTGACAAGTGTCTCGAATCGATCCGGGCCACAGAGCTGTGGGCAATCGACGTGCCGCGCCGGCCTGCGCGTTCCTGGATGGGCCCAGATTGGTCAGTTGATAGGCGCCGCATCGCCGAGGCGCCCGCGATCCCCGCACCTGCGCAAACGCCAGCCCCATCGCAATGTGATCATTGATAACCGACCAAACGGTCGGCAAAACACCCCCAGGCGAAGCGGACGCGCACGGACGCGCCCGCCGCCGGAGGAACGCCGGGAGGTGGTTGACCCTCAACCCCTTTCCGGGAGTACAGACTATGAAGCGTATCGTGACCCTGGCGGCCTTCGCCGCCCTCGCCGTGGCCTCCAGCGCCCAGGCTCAATCCATCCGCGTCCCCGTGGCCGGCAAGTCCGCCCAACAGGTCCATGCCGACATTGTCATGGCTGCGCGCAGCGTCTGCCACCGGGCGACCGCTGACGAGTCCCTGATGCTGGACGCCTACACCCGCTGCCTGTCGGCGACGGTGAAGGCCTCTGTCGCCCAGCTCGGCGACCCGCAGGTGGCCCAGCTGTCCAACACCCGCGTGGTCCAGCGCTGATCCGCCAGATCTGATTTTCGGGTCCTTCTCGACGCGCCTCGGCCCCAGGCCGGGGCGCGTTTTGGTATCTGGAGGGTAACATCCGCCCTCTGCGCCGCTGGGCGCGGCAATTGTGTCAGACCCAGCCCCCTCGCCCCCTTGGTCATGCACATTTTGGGCATATTACACCGCCTCCGCGCTGCACAATGTGGTCTGGAGGCCGCACCCCGGCAGTTTCGTTAATGATAACGACGCAATCCGAACACAATTCGGACACATCGGCTTGTGTCCACGGCCGCCCCATGACACCGAGCAGTAACGTCAGCGATCCTTGTTACGCGGCCAGGGCGGACGCCCGCCGTCGTCGCCAGGTGCGCTGATCCGTAAGGGGCCGCCCTGACGGCGCGCCCTGGTGTTCACGGGTAAGGGCCAACATGAAGACGACCAAAAACAACGCTCTGCGCATCGCGCTGCTGTGCTCGGCCGCCATTGGCGCGGCGGTCAGCACCCCCGCTGTGGCGCAGTCCAGCAAGGACGCCTCGGTTGAAGTCGAGGGCCTGGTGGTGACCGGCTCGCGCATCAAGCGCGCCAACCTCACCTCCATTCAGCCGATCCAGATCCTGTCGACGGAGACCATCGACAAGCGCGGCTTCACCAATGTCGCCGACGCCCTGAACGAGCTCCCCTCCTCCGGCGTGCCGGTCAATCCGATCGGCGACCAGGGCGGCTTCGGCACCGGCCGCCAGTACATCAACATCTTCAATCTCGGCACCAACCGCACCCTGACCCTGGTCAACGGCCGCCGCTTTGTCGGCGCCAATGCGGCCTCGATCTTCACCGGCGCCTCGCCGGGCGGTCAGGTGGACTTCAACGCCATTCCGACGGCCCTGATCGACCGGATCGAAACGATCCAGGCCGGCGGCGCCGCGGTCTACGGCTCCGACGCCATCGCCGGCGTCATCAACATCATCACCAAGACCGACTTCGAGGGTGTTGAGGCCGACGCCACCTATGGCGTCTCTGGCCAGGGCGACGCCCAGGAGTACCGCGTTCGCCTGGTCGGCGGCCAAAAGTACATGGACGACCGGCTGAGCCTGATGGGCAGCTACGAGTACAACAAGACCGAGGGCCTGCCCTACACCGCCCGCGACGTCACCGCGCGCCAGATCGCCTTCGCCACCAACCCGGCGAACCGGACCTCGAGCGACAACATCCCCGGCTCAATCCTGATCACCAACCGGCGGATCCCCGAAGTGACCATCGGCGGCCTGCCGTTCCGCACGGGCGGCTCGGCGCTGTCGGGCCAGCTGACCATGGTCGATCCGTCCAACCCGGCCCTGCGGGTCCCCGCCCAGTTCCTGCCGGGCGGCGCGCTTGGCCCCTACAACCCCGGGACCTTCTACCAGGCCTCGGTGGCCTCCGGCGGCGACGGCCTGAACCTGGGCGAACTGACCTCGCTGCGCTCGCCGGTGGACCGCCACGTGGCGACGGTGTTCGGCAAGTACGACTTCACGGACCACGTCCGCCTGACCGGCGAACTGTTCTACTCGCACCTGGAAGCGACCGAGCCCTACAACCAGCCGATCTACAACGCGGCCCTGTTCGGCGGGAACTCCGCGGCCCTGCGGATGTCCACCTCCAATCCGTTCCTGAGCAGCCAGGCCCGCTCGATCCTGTTGTCGCAGCCCGTCGCCCTGCCCGCGGATGCGGCCTCGCCCGGCGATGCGATCTTCTTCCTGGATCGCGCCTCCGTGGACATCGGCAACAACAAGACCGAAGCCCAGGGCGACACCTGGCGCGGCGTGTTGAACCTGGAAGGCGAACTCGAATTCGCCGGCCGCGAGTTCAACTGGAACGTCTCGGCCAACCGCGGCAAGGCGACGGGCTGGTTCCAGACCCCGAACATCGACCAGTCCAAGTTCGTCCTGGCCATCGACGCGGTGCGCGACGCCTCCGGCGCCATCGTTTGCCGTGACGCCGCCGCGCGCGCGGCGGGCTGCGCCCCGCTGAACCTGTTCGGCTCCGGCGCGCCCAGCAAGGCCGCCCTCAACTATGTGGGCGTGACCTTCAAGTCGGACTTCACCATCGAGCAGACCGTCTACGAAGGGAACTTCGGGGGCGACATCATCGACCTGCCGGCCGGCCCGCTCGGCTTCAACGTCGGCTTTGAGCACCGCAAGGAAAGCTCGGACTTCCAGCCGAACGAACCCCAGCGTCTGGGCATCGGCCGCTCGGCCGCCATCACCGCCCTGTCGGGTGAGTTCGACACCACGGAATACTACGGCGAAGCCTTGGTCCCCGTGCTCGGCGGGGATTGGAGCTTCCTGGGCGGGCGCAGCCTTGAAGTCGAAGGCGCCTATCGCTGGATCGACAACTCCCAGTCCGGGACCGACAAGGCCTGGAGCTACGGCCTGCGCTGGAAGCCGGTCGACGACCTGATGATCCGGGCCTCGAAGAGCCGCTCGTTCCGGGCTCCGGCCATCGTCGAGCTGTTCCTGCCGTCCGCGACGTCGTTCATGACCGCGACCGACCCCTGCGACGCGCGGAACCTGAGCTCGGGCCCGTCGCCCGCCACCCGCCAGGCCAACTGCGCGGCCGCCTTCACGGCGCTCGGCCTGCCCGCGAACTACCAGCTGACCTCGAATGTGCAGGTGGCCACGGTTCAAGGCACGACCAGCGGCAACAAGGACCTGCAGAACGAAATCGCCGAGCAATGGTCGGCCGGCTTCGTCTACCAGCCCAGCTTCTTCAAGGGGCTGACGGTCAGCTTCGACTGGACGAACATCGACCTGTCCCAGGCGATCTTCAACTTCAACCTGACCTCGATCCTGCAGGTCTGCTACGACTCGCCGTCGGCCCAGGCGGCCTGCGGCCTGTTCCAGCGCGGCAATGCGGCGTCTGGCGCCCAGGCCGGTCAGATCCTGACCGCCGACTCGACCAAGGGGATCGCCGGTCCGCGTACGGGCTACGTCAACGCCGGCTACATCAACTTCCAGGGCTTCACCTTCGGGGTGAATTACGAACTGGATCTGGCGGACGTGTTCGAGCAGGCCCCGCTCCTCGGCGGCGAGCCCGGCAAGCTCGAGTTCGGCTTCGACCTCTATTCGGTCAACAAGCAGAACACCTCGGTCACCGGCCTGGGCTTCGACCTGAACCGGGACAAGAACGAGATCGGCAACGCCGACCTGCAGTGGAAGCTTCAGACCAACTACGAGCGTGGTCCGCTGTCCGTCACCTGGACGATGAATCACACCGGCCGGTCGCTGTTCAACAACGACTTCACCATCGAGACCCGTTGGCCGCTGTCGGTGGATCCCTACACGATCCACGATCTGGCCATCAGCTATGACTTCGCCGAGGCCTTCGGCGAGCGTCTGGGCGTGGAGAGCCTGAAGGGCCGCTTCATCGTCAAGAACGTGGGCGATGTGGAGCCGCCGTACGGCACGACCGGCATCGGCGTCTATGACGTCATGGGCCGCTACTTCCTGATGGGGGTGACCGCGAAGTTCTAAGGCTGCGGGCCCTCGGGGCCGTACCCACGACGTGGCCCCAGGCCAGCAGGGCCGCCTGGCGAGCGATCGCCAGGCGGCCTTTCTTTTGGCGGGACCGCGGCAGGGTGCGGCGGCCTTACGGTTCAGCTTGCGCACGGCTGGGCGGCCGGGGGAACATCCCCCGGACCGGAGACCCGACCATGACCGCATCCAGATTCGCCACTGTCGCCGCCGCCCTCGCCGTGGCGATGGCCCCCCTCGCCGCCCAGGCCGCGCCCGCGGACGAGGCCGCCTTCCGGGCGATCTTCAAGGAGATGGTGGAGACCGACACCAGCGCGGCCACCGGCGACTGCACCCTATTGGCCAACCGCATCGCCACTCGGATGCAGGCGGCGGGGTTCCCGGCGGCGAACATGCGCCTGATCGTGCCTGAGGGCGCCCCAAAGGCCGGCAACCTGGTGGCCTGGCTGCCGGGCAAGGACCCCAAGGCCAAGGCGGTGCTGATGCTGGGCCATATCGACGTGGTCAACGCCTTCCGGGCCGACTGGACGCGGGATCCCTTCACCCTGATCGAGGAGAACGGCCAGTTCTACGGCCGTGGCGTCTCGGACATGAAGTCCCAGGATGCGACCTGGGTCGACAACATGATCCGCTACAACGCCGAGGGGTTTCATCCGAAGCGCACCATCAAGATGGCCCTGACCTGCGGCGAGGAAGGCGGCGGCTTCCTGAACGGGGCCAGCTGGCTGGCCGAACACGAGCGCGACCTGGTCGATGCGGGCCTGGGCCTGACCGAGGGCGGCGGCGGCGACCTGGACGCCGACGGCAAGCGGCTGGCGGTCACGGTCATGGCGGCGGAGAAGATCTTCTCGGCCTTCTCGCTCGAGATCACCGGACCGGGCGGGCATTCGTCCAAGCCGCGCAATGACAACCTGATCATCGCGCTCGGCCAGGCCCTGGCCAATTTCAAGACCCTGAGCTTTCCGACCGAGCTCAACGACAACAGCCGCAAGTACTTCACCGCCCTGGCCCCGCAGGTGGAGCCGCAGGTCGGCGCGGCGATGCGCAAGATTCTGACCGATCCGCAGGATCCGGGCGCCAACGCCATCCTCGACCGGTCGGTGAGCTATCACGCCATGCTGCGCACCACCTGCATCCCGACCCTGGTCGAGGGCGGACATGCGCCCAACGCCCAGCCTCAGCGGGCCAAGGCCCTGGTCAACTGCCGCAGCCTGCCGGGCTCGTCCCTGGACGACATCGAGGCGGCGCTGATCAAGGCGGTGGACAATCCGCAGATCAAGGTCACGCGCACGGTCACAGGCGGCGTGCGCGCGCCCGCCCCGCCCCTGACGCCCCAGCTGATGGGGCCGATCGCGCAGGTGGCGGCCAAGGTTTTCCCCGGCGTGCCGGTGACGCCGATGCAGGAGACGTTTGGGACCGACGCCGGCCGGCTGACCGCCGTGGGGGTTCCGGTCTACGGCTTCTCGGCGCTGTTCAGGGGCGACGACGCCGGCAACATCCATGGCCTGAACGAGCACATCTCGGTTCAGTCGGTGATGGACGGGCGGGACTTCATGTATCGCCTGGTCAAGCTCTACGCCCAGCAGCGCTGAAGCTCAGGCCAGGGCCCCGAGCCACAGGTCGTCCCGCGGCGAGGGCCGACGGGCCAGGCGCGCCTCGAGTTGGGTGCGGGCCTCAGCCGGACGGCCGGCTCGCGTCTGGGCCAGGATCAGCATGTCCTCGATCAGCTCGCGCTGGGCGCCGCTACCGCCGATCCGCACCACCTGGTCCATCAGGGGCGAGAGGCGGTCGGCGCACCGCGCATGGTCGCCGTCGGCGAAGTCGAGCGCCGCCCGGCACAGGGCCGGCGCCACCGGGCCGACCGCCAGGCCATTGGCGGTGATGGCGGCCTCCAGATCCCGCGCCCGCGCCTCGGCCCCCGCCCTATCGCCCACCGCCGCCTGCAGGATCGCCATGTGCGCATCGACGAAGGCGTGGCCGGCCTTGGGGAAGGCCGCCGCCCCATAGGCCACCGCCTCCGCCCAGAGTTCGGTGGGCTGCGGCTGACCATAGGCTTGCCAACGCCACAGGAAGGCGGCCGCATCGCTCATGACATTGATCGGCATGCCGCGCGCCACAGCCGGCCGAACGGCGTCCAGGTAGCGGGCCATCGCCGCCTCGGCGTCCCCAGATGCGAGGCTCACCAGGGCCCCATGCCATGACAGGTGGCCGTGCAGGACGCCGGCCCGCTCATAGCCCGGCAGCCAATCTGCGAGGGCGCTCAGGATCGCTTGACCGTCGCCGGCCTCATGGAGCCCATGACACAGGGCGTGCATGGCGTTGGCGTTGCGGGGACGTAGCTCAAGCGCGTGCTCGACCTGGGCAAGGCCTGAGCCGACCTCACCCGCCTCGATCCTCGCCCATCCCTGGGTGGTCTGGAACCACCAGTCATCCTGGCCATAGGCCCCGGCGTGCCGGGCGCACAGGGCGACGCGGGCGGCGTCATGGTCAGCCATGCCCGAGAAGGCGAAAAGGCCGAACGCGCCCATGGGCAGAGACAGGATCAGGGCGTCGGCCGGCCAGGCCGCAACATGTTCCAGGGTCAGGCTGAGCGCCTTGGCGCTTTGGCCTGACGCACTGAGGGCCAGGATCTCGACGTGCGACCGTTCACGCGCGTCGCCGCCTCGGGCGGCCAGCGTCTGGGCGAGGTTCAGCCGCGACAGAGCCTCCGGCGCCCGGCCCTCGAAGGCGAACTGCCGGCCCCGCAGCGCCTGGGCCAGGGCGAACTCGGGATCCTGCGCCAGAGCCGCCTCCACCTCCTGGGCGGCGCCGGGCCAGGCGGCCAGGGAGAGAACGACCGCGGCGTTGTAGTGCTCGGCCGCCGCCGGGCTAGACGTGGACAGGGCAAGACCGCGCGCGTCGTAGATGGACATCTTTGCTCACACCTGCCGGCGGCGAGACATCGCCGTCAGAGCTGGTGTCGCATCCCAGTGGCCGTCTGGCCAAGACCTCGCGAACGAACACCGGCCCAAAACAAAAAAGGCCGCCGAGCGAAGTGCTTGGCGGCCGGACTTAACTTGAAGTGTGAGCGATCTTTGGGTGCGGGGACAGGATTTGAACCTGTGACCTTCAGGTTATGAGCCTGACGAGCTACCGGGCTGCTCCAC
>NZ_JBHTLQ010000095.1:0-7922 GCF_042679085.1 Phenylobacterium conjunctum
GCGGCTTGGCCGGGCGGGCCGGTCGGCGCAGGATGGCTTCGGCCCGGGCCAGCCAGCGATTGGCCTCTGACACCGCCTCGGCCGGCGAGCCGCCGGCGCGGCGCTGCTCGTCGCCGGTCACCCAGAGGTCGAGGTCGAAGTCCGGGTGACGCGGGTCATCGAAGATCAGCCGCAAGGTCACGCGGGCGGCATGGGCCACCACCTGGTCCAGGGGGCGCCGGGCCTCGCCGCGAAAGGCGCGGGCCAGGACCTGGCCATCGACGATGATCTCGGCGCCGGACAACTCGTCGATCCGATAGACCAGGCACCAGGCCCCGGCGTCCCAGGACACCGCCGCCAGGCCTGTGGAAAAGGAAAAGCCCGCGCCGCGGCCGCGACCACGGGCAACCACCATGGATTCCGGCTCGGCCTCCAGCACCTTGCGCAGGGAGCGGGCGATGCGTCGGCTCTCGTCCAGGTACCAGATCGCCGCCGAGCCCAGAAAGGTCACGGCCGCGCCCGCCAGGGCCAGCATCAGAAGGAGCCGGGCAATCTCGCTCATGGGGGGACGCTACAGGGGTTGAGGGGCGGCCGGAAAGATCAGAGGTCGAGGTCGACGACTATGGGCACGTGGTCCGATGGCTTGTCCCAGCCGCGTACGTCGCGGTGGATCACGCAGGACCTGAGCTTGTCCGCCGCCTGGGGCGAGAGCAGGGCGTGGTCGATGCGGATGCCGTTGTTCCGCTGCCAGGCGCCGGCCTGATAGTCCCAGAAGGTGTAGCTCTCGGGGGCGCCGTCGATGGCCATGAAGGCCTCGGTCAGGCCCAGCCACTTCAGGGCGCGGAAGGCGGCGCGGCTTTCGGGGCGGAACAGGGCGTCATCGACCCAGTTCTCCGGATGGGCGGCGTCGCGCGGCTCGGGGATGACATTGTAGTCGCCCATCAGGGCCAGGGGCTCCTCATAGGCCAGCAGGTCGCGGGCGTGGGCGTTCAGGCGCTCCATCCATGCCAGCTTGTAGGTGAACTTCTCGGTTCCCGCCGGATTTCCGTTGGGCAGGTAGATGGAGGCGACTCGAACCGGGGTGGGACCGGAGACCAAGGCCTCGATGTAGCGGGCCTGTTCGTCGGTCTCGTCGCCGGGCAGGCCCCGGCGGACATCCTCCAGCGGCGTCTTCGAGACCAGCGCGACCCCGTTATAGGTCTTCTGGCCATGGACGGCGACATTATAGCCAAGTCGTTCAAGGGCTTCGGCGGGAAACTTCTCGTCCACGCACTTGATTTCCTGCAGGCAGGCGACGTCGGGCTTGGCCTCTTCGAACCAGCGCAGGACGGTCTCCAGTCGCGCATTGATTGAATTGACGTTCCAGCTCGCGATTCGCATTGACGGCTCCAGGATGGTTGGGGACGCTACCCGCCATGGCAGGGGTGCTCAAGGCGATGCCCGAACGATCGCGGGGCTGGCGGGTTGCGGCGATGGTCGCGGCGACAGCGGTGTGCGGCTTGATGGCGGCTTGCGGCGCCGTGGCGGCGATCTTCTCGCCCCTGGTGTTCGACCGCGCGGGCAACATGATGAACCCCCTGGCTTGGCTGGGCTTCATCCTGATGATCGGGTTCTGGGTCGTCTGTGTGCTCGCCCCGTTCGGCGCCTGGGTGGCCTATCGCCGGGGCCAGGAGCCGTTGGCCTGGGCGGCCATGGCGCTGCCCCTGGCCTGGCTGACCCTGCTGATCGCCGTGCTGCAGTTCGTGCCGGGCTAGGTCGTCTGGAGCTCGGTGAAGGTCTTCACCCCGATCCCGTACTCGCGCCAATCCTTGTAGTCGAAGTGCCACCACTCCTCGGGATAGACGCTGAAACCCTCGGCCTCCATCGCCTGTCGCAACAGGTCGCGCGCCCAGCGCTGGCGGCTCGTGCCGCCCACATAGTCGGCGAAGGAGCGACGGGACATCTCGTCATAGCGCCCGGTCATCTCCACCGGCTGGCCGGTCTTCAGGTCATAGAGGGTGAGATCGACGGCGCACCCGCGATTGTGCCGCGATCCCTGGGCCGGGTCGGCGACAAAGACGTGGGCGGCCTCCGGCGTGGCGTCCCAGAACATCTTGGTCACGAACCAGGGCCGATAGCCGTCGTGGATCAACAGGCCGAACCCTTGGGCTCGCAGGGTCTTGGCGGCGCGGCCCAGGGCCTCGGCGGCGGGCCGCTGCAGGAAGGCCGCCGGGCGCTCATAGAGCGGGAAGCCCATGAAATTGTTCGCCCCGGCATAGCGGATATCCAGCCGGATATCGGGGGCGACGGTGGTCAGGTCCACCAGGTCTGAAGCCCGGCGAGGCGGCGGCTCCGCGGGCGGGGAGGCGGCGAGGGCGGCGGCCCGCACCCCTTCAGGGTTTCCGCGCACCCCGGCCTGAATCCGGGCCACCGTCTCGGCGCCGATGTCGCGGCGGGGCAGGCGCGCGCCCTTCAAGGTCATGGCGTCGGGTGTGAACACCGAGTCTCCGTCCTGGGCCGCGTAGCGTCCCGGCGCCAGCGGCTGCAGCACCTCAGCTGAACGCCCCGGTCCGCTCAGGAACAGCTGCCCCTTGGCCTCGTAGACGGTCACGAGAGCCTCGTCGGACCCATACTCCCCGATCCGGGCCGCCATGTCGGCGGGCGGCGACGGGGGCGGCGCGGCCCAGGCCGGCGCCAGCAGGATCAACCAGGCCAAGGCGGCGGTGCGGATCATATTGGGGTCGTGGATCATGGCCGAAGTCTAGGCGCGCCGGCTGTGCGGGGTCCACGCTCGATGCAAGAGGCGCCCGGAACCCAAAATGAGGTATCGAGAATCGGCCAAAGCCTCAAAACTCTGCCAAGCATACCCTCGGTACTTTTGGTGATCCCTCGGAGGTGGCGCCTTGAATTCAGCGGACGCCGACGGGCCTCGCATCTATCGTCCCGGCGTCCGCATGGCGGCCAGCTACTTCCTGGACGCCCTGGATCGCATGGTGCGCTTCTCCGGCCAGGATCTTGGGCCTTGCCTGGTGTTCATGGGCACGGTCTGGGCCAACGTGTCCTGGGCCGCGGAGGGGGATGACGACGCGCCCTTGCCGGCCGAGGTCGACCGCCGGCCGGTGTCGATCTATCGCCTCGCCGACAATCTGAGCATGCCCTACGAGACGGTGCGGCGGCACGTGGCGCGCCTGGACGCCGCCGGCTTTGTCAGGCGGGACCCGCTGGGCGTCGTCGCGCCGGACGCGGTCTTCACCACGGCCCAGGCGGCGGACGTCATGACCGGATCGTGGGACGCCACCGTGCGGCTGCGGCGAGGGCTTGAGGCCTTGGGCGTGGCGCTGCCGACGCCAGCCGCGACGGTCCCGCCCCAAGCCCTGCCTTGGGTTGGACGCCTGTCCGCGGCCTTCGTGCTGGGCGGGGTGGATTTCATCACCCAGGCCATCGAATCCGATCCCGTCTCATGCCTGATCTACCTGGCGGTCAATCGCGAGAACCTCGCGAGCCTGCTGGCGGACGCCGAGCGGGTTCAGCCCTATATCGGCGCAGACGCCATCGTGCCGGACGAGCTGCGCCAGCCGACCTCGGTGTACCGCATCGCCCGGGTGCTGGGCCTGCCGTACGAGACCGCCCGCCGCCACGTGGTCAAGCTGGTGGAGACCGGGTGGCTGGAGCGCTTGCCGGACGGCGGCCTGATCACCCCAGGCCGGTCGCTGGCCCATCCCGCGATGCAGGAGGCCGCGATGCAGGCCTGGCCCCTGGTGCGCCGCTTTCTTGGGCGGACGGCCACGCTGGGGCTCGGCGGGGCCGGCGACGTCTGATCCGGTCTCGACGCCAGGGCGCGGGTTCGACATGGTGCGCCGCGGTTTGGCCAGGGGAGTTCGGGATGTCGGCGCGAGCACAGATCGGTGCGGTTGCTGCGGCCTTGAGCCTGACCGCGGGCGCGGCCCTTGGGCAGGACGCGCCGCCGGCCCCGCCGAAGACCCTGGACCAGGCGGGCGTCCAGGCCTGGATCAACGCCAATCTCGCCCATGACGGCTGGCCGCTGATCGAGGTCGACCGGCTCGGTGTCACCTTCGGCGGGCCGGACGGGATCAAAAGCCTGCCGGACGGAACGCTGCAGGCCCAGATCCGCCGGGAGTATTTCGGCCCCGACAACCTGGGGCCGATGAACACCCGCTCCAGCCTTCAGACCTGGAATGTGGACTGCAAGGGGCCGCGCCTGCGGATCACCGCCATGCAGATCTTCCAGTTGAACAATCTGGGGGGCTTGAGCGACGCCCGCGACGACGCCAGCGCGCCCTGGAACCCGCCGCGCGCGGGCATGAACGCCCAGATTGTCTCGAAGATGTGCGCGATGCAGGCGGCGAAGCCCTAGGCTTGCCGCGCCGCCAGATCGGCCAGGACAGGCGCCAGCAGCGACAGGTCGCGTTCGCTGGCGAGGCTCAGCACTCGGCGCGCGGTCTTCTGTGACGTCCCGCCATCCTGCGCGGCCAGCATCACCGCATGGGCCTTGCTGAGCGGATCGTCGTTGAGCAGGGCGGCCAGGGCGGCGAGGGCGGTTCGGAGGCTTAGGGGCGCCGGCGCCTCGCCCAGTCGAACCACCAGGCTGATCCCGTCCAGCCCCGCCTGGGCGTCTACCAGCGCCGCCGGGCCCAGCAGGGCGATGGCCGGCGCGCCGGGCGCCTGGCGCGCGAACGCCAGGGCGTCAATGAGGTCGGCGGAATCCAGCGGGCCGAGCGGCGCGCAACCGGCTTCAAGCAGGGCCGGGGTCCAGGCCTGGGTCTCGGCGCCCAGCATCAGCACTACAGGCGGGGCTGGCGCGGGCGCGCGTTCTACGGGTGTGGCGCGCGCAGGTTCCGGACGCGCCAGCAGCGCGGGCAGGGCGGCGAGCACTGTCCGTCGGATCCACATCGCCGATGCGCCGGTCCCGGTCATGGGACCAGCTTGCCAAGCTCCCGCCGCTTCGCCCAGCCCCCGCAACCGACGGGCGTCTAGACCTTGAAGGCTTCCGGGATCGCATCGCCGCCGGCGTCGCCCAGTTCGGAGCCGCCGTCGACGTTCATGATCGTGCCGGTGATGTAGCGGCCGCTCTCCGAGGACAGGTAGATGACCGCCTCGGCGATATCGAGCTTCTCGCCGTAACCCCGCAGAGCAATGCGGGATTTCACGCGGGCTTCGGCGTCTGCGGTGGGCGCCAGGCGGGCCATGCCTTCGGTGTCGGCGATGGGGCCAGGCGAGATGGCGTTCACCCGCACGCCAGCCGGACCCCACTCCATGGCCAGGCACTGGGTCAGCATGTTGATGCCGGCCTTCGCGGCGCAGACATGGGCCTGATAGAGCGAGGGGCGAGAGCCCTGCGGCGCGGTGATCGAGATCAGCGAGGCGCCCGGCCGGTTCAGGTGCTGGAAGCTGGCCCGCAGCACGTGGAAGGTGCCCATCAGGTCGATATCGATGACGGTCTTGAAGCCGTTGGCGCTCATGCCCAGCGCCGGGGCCACGAAGTTTCCGGCCGCCCCGGAGACCACGATGTCGATCTTGCCGAAGGTCTCCACCGTCTGGGCCAGGGCGGCGTCCACGGCGGCGTAGTCGCGCACGTCGGCGGCGATGCCGATGGCCTCGTACCCGGCGTCGGTGATGGTCTTGGCGGCCGCCGCGATCTTCTCGGCCGAGCGGCTGAGGATCGCCACCTTGGCCCCGGCCTCGGCCAGGCGCTGAGCGATGCCCAGATTGATGCCGCTGGAGGCGCCGGCGATGAACGCCACCTTGCCCTTCAGATAGCCGTCCTTGAACGCGCTGCGCATGATCGTTTCTCCCGAGTGTTGGTTGGCCGCCAGCTTAGCGGCTTCCCCGGCGTCGGAAGCAAGAGGCGCGGCGCTAGATCGAGAAGCTGACTCCGCAGCCGCAGCTGGACTTGGCGTTGGGGTTGCGGATCTTGAATTCGGCGCCGGCCAGTTCGTCGACGAAGTCGATCTCCGAGCCCTTCAAAAGGACCAGGCTCATCTCGTCCACCAGGGCCGCGGCGCCGTCGCGCTCGACCTTGAGGTCGTCGTCATTGGCGTGGTCGACCAGGTCGAACTGGTACTGGAAGCCGGAACAGCCGCCGCCTTCCACCGCGATCCGGAGCATGATGGGACGGCCCTCGGCGGCGCCGATGGCGCGGATCCGTTGGGCGGCGGATTCAGAAAGGGTCAGGTCGATCATGGTCATGGCTGCGTAACACTCTGCCGTGAACTATATGAGATTGCACACGCCTCTCACCAAGAGGTCAATTTAAGTCAGCGAGATCGAATGATCCCGACCCGCGCCGCGTACGCCGAGGACGCCGCCACATCCCTGGGCCGCAAGGTCCAGGAAGCCGAGAGCCGCACCCGCACCGCCTTTGCGCGGGATCGGGACCGGATCATCCATTGCACCGCCTTTCGGCGGCTGAAGGAGAAGACCCAGGTCTTCGTGGCGCACGAAGGCGATCACTTCCGCACCCGCCTGACCCATTCGCTGGAGGTGGCTCAGGTCGCCCGGTCGCTGGCCACCGCCTTGGGGCTGGAGCCGGACCTGGCCGAGACCATCGCGCTCGCCCATGACCTGGGACATCCGCCCTTTGGTCACGCCGGCGAGGACGAGCTGCAGATCCAGATGGAGCCGTACGGCGGCTTTGACCACAACGTCCAGACCTTCCGGGTGGTGACGCGCCTCGAGCGGCGCTATCCGCGCTTTGATGGCCTGAACCTGACCTGGGAGACCCTGGAAGGGGTCATCAAGCACAACGGCCCGGTGACCGAGAAGCTGAGCAATCCCTCCTGGGCGGCGATCAGCGAGTTCGACGCCGAGTACGACCTGGGCCTGGGGACCTGGGCCTCGGCCGAGGCCCAGTGCGCGGCTCTGGCCGACGACATCGCCTATAACAATCACGACGTGGACGACGGGGTGCAGGCCGGCCTGTTCCACCTGAAGGAACTGCTGGACGTGCCCCTGATCGGGCCGATCCTGCATGGGGTCTACAAGGACTATCCGAACCTGGATCCGTCCATCGTGCGGCTGGAGGCTGTGCGGCGGATGATCGGCGCCATGGTCGACGACGTTCTGGCTGAGACAAACCGTCGCGCCGCCGCCTCCAAGGTCGCCTCGGCCGAGGATGTCCGGAACCTGGATCACGCCCTGGTGGCCTTCTCGCGCGACATGCTCGAGGACCTGGGCCGGCTGCGCGAATTCCTGATGAGCCGGATGTACCGGTACTGGAAGGTCAACCGCACCCGCAGCCAGGCCCGCCGCATTCTCGCCGAGATGTTCCAGCTTTTCATGGCCGAACCCGACGTTCTGCCGACGGAGTGGTTCGCCCGGTCGCAGAACCGCGACGAGGCCGGCCGTGCGCGTGTGGTGTGCGACTACATCGCCGGCATGACCGACCGTTTCGCCATCGAAGAGCACCGCCGACTTTTCCACCTCGACGTCTGGAATTAGGACGCGCCGAAGGTTCGAAGCGCGGGCGTCTTCGGTAGACTGACACCCGATATTCGCCGGCCGAAGTGATTCGGGCGGTCCCGCTGGAGTCTTCGATGTCCAACCCTGATCGCGGCGCTTACACGCCCCCGACCGACGCGCCGCTGTCCTTCGACGCCCGCCAGCCGGTGCGCGGCGCGCGTCCGGCCCCGATGATGCTGATCGTCAGCGCCCTGGTGCTGGTGGTCCTGGTCGTGGCGATCGTGATTTTCTACCGCTCCGGCGTGCACGAGGCCAACGGCCTGCCGCCCGCGGTCGGAACGCCCACCGCCGAGATCAAGGCCCCCGCGCCGGCCGAGGCCCAGCCCGCCGATCCGGCCGCCGGCCTGCAGATCTACCAGTCGACGGACGGCCAGGCTCCGCCGGCCCAGCCCAACTTCACCGCGCCGCCGGAACAGCCACAGGCCCGCACTGAGGCTCCGCCGGTGGTGACCGCGCCGGCTGCGCCGCCGGTGCAGACCATCACC
>NZ_JBHTLQ010000096.1:0-7174 GCF_042679085.1 Phenylobacterium conjunctum
GGTCTCGGCGCCGGCGGTGGCCTTGCGCAGGGCGACCGCATCGCCGGTGCGCCGGGCGATCTCGCGCCAGACAATGGCGGCTTCCAGGCGGCGCTGGGCGCGATCCTTGGCCCCCACCCGCCCGGCGGCGACATCGGCGGCCTTGGCTTCGGCCCGCAGCATCTCAAGGTCGAGGAGTTCCAGCAGCGAGGCGTCGCCGCCCGTCAGCCCGTCACGGGTCGTCCCGAGGGTCTCGGCGCCAAACAGGCGCTTCAGTTCACGGCCGAACTCGAACATCCACCTACTCCGATCCCCCCGCAAGCGTCTCAACACGGGACGCCGCCGTCGGGTTCAGGTGGATTTCAGCAAAGCCGAAGCCGACTTTCCTAACAAGTGGTTAACTGCTTGATTATGGTTAACGAAATCCGAATTTTCGTGGATGGGGCGAGTTGGAGACGCCGCATGTCCCCTCTCCCCTCGGGGAGAGGGAGCGCGCAGAGCTACCCGAAAATCCCCGCCAGCGCGTCGGCGCTGAGGATCCGCCAGCCACCCGGCTCGAGGTCGGCCGGCAGTTCCAGCCCGCCGATCCGCTCGCGGTGCAGGCCGGTCACGTGGTTGCCCACCGCGGCGAACATGCGCCGCACCTGATGATAGCGGCCCTCGGTGATGATCAGCCGGGCCGTCTTCTCGCCCAGGGGCTCCAGCACCGCCGGGGCCAGCGGATCCGTCTCGCCCTCCAGCATCAGGTCGCCGGCCGCGAACACCGCCGCCTCGTCGCCCTTCAGCGGACGATCAAGCTCGGCCACATAGGCCTTCTGCACATGGGCGCGGGGTGAGATCACCCGGTGCAGGAACGGCCCATCATCGGTGATCAGCAACAGGCCCGAGGTGTCCTTGTCCAGCCGCCCGACGGTGGACAGGCCGGGCATCCGGGCCTGCCAGCGGCGCGGCAACAGTTCATAGACGCTGCGCCCCGGCTCCTTGTGCGAACAGACCACGCCCAGGGGCTTGTGCATCAACAGGGTCAGGGGCGCGGGCGGATCCACCGGCTTGCCGGAGATGGTCAGCCGGGTCGGCAGCTCGGCGGTCACCGGAACCTTAGCCCCGGAGTCCTTCAGGGGCGCCCCATCCAGCACCACCCTGCCCTCTCGGACCAGCGCGGCGACCTCGCGGCGCGAGCCATAGCCCAGATTGGCCAGCAGCCGGTCCAGCCGAGCCATGGGCGGGCGACCACTCACTTGCGCGCCTCATAGACCTTGAAGCCCCCGGCTTCGGCCTTCAGGGCCACAGCCTTCGGGAAGGCCTCAGCCAGCACGGCCTCGTAGGGCAGGTGCCGGTTGGCCACCATCCAGCAGACCCCACCGGGCGCCAGCATCGCCGCGGCGGCGCGGATGAAGCCCATGCCCAGGGCGCGGTCCTCGGCGCCGCCGTCATGGAACGGCGGGTTCATGATCACGAAGTCCAGGCCGGAGAGCTTCCCGTCGAGGCGCCGGACATCGGCCCACAACACCTCCAGACGCGGATCCTCAAGATTGCGACGGGCGCAATCCACCGCCCGCCGGTCGATGTCCACGGCGGTCAGACCGGTGACCTTGGCCGACTTCAGCGCCTCCAGAGACAGCACCCCGATCCCGCAGCCGAGATCCGCGCCCTTGCCGGACAGGGTCGGCAACAGCTCCATCAGGCGCGCCGTGCCCGGATCGACCCGGTCCCAGCTGAACACGCCGGGCTGGGTCCACAGGCCGAGCGACTGCGACAGGCGCGGCGCGCCGGCCGCCATGGCGATGTCCAGGTCCTTGGGCGCCGTCGGCGGGGTCACATAGCAGAACCGGTGATGCCGCCGGGCGTCCTCGCTGACCTCGCAGCCGAACCGCTCCAGAGCCTTCTTCAGCCGCGATCCGCCCTTGTCCTTGGGCGCCAACACGGTCAGGGGCGCGCCCGGCTTCAGCGCCCGCAGCACATGGGCCAGCACAAAATCCCGTTCCAGCACCCCGGGCGGCGCCAGCACCACGGCCTCATCCGCTGAGGCGTCCGCCAAGCCGGCGAGATCGCTGGAGCCGGGGATCAGCGGCGACAGCTGGACAGCCCCCGCCGGCGTTTCAGCCAGGCCAGGCGCCGGAACCCCATAGAGCAGGGCTGCGCCCATGGCCGGTCAGCCCCGTTCCTTGGTGCGCTCGAAGCCCACCTTCGGATAGCGCTCGGCCACATAGCCGATCTCCCAGGACGACTTGGCCAGGAATACCGGCTGGTCGTCGATGTCGGTGGCCATGGCGGTCTTGTGCTTGTTGCCGAAGTCCTCGACCTCAGCGCGCTCGCCGGTGAGCCAGCGGGCCTCGGCATAGGGGCTGGTCTCGAAGATCACTTCCAGCTGGTATTCGTTGGCCAGGCGGTCGGCCATGACCTCGAACTGCAGCTGGCCCACGGCGCCGACGATGAAGTCTGAGCCGATCTGCGGGCGGAACAGCTGGGTCACCCCCTCCTCGGCCAGGCCTTCCAGCGCCTTCTTCAGGTGCTTGGCCTTCAGGGGATCCTTGACCCGCACCCGCTGCAGGATTTCCGGGGCGAAGTTGGGCAGGCCGGCGAAGCGCAGGGTCCCGGTCTCCGACAGGCTGTCGCCGACCCGCAGCACGCCATGGTTCGGAATCCCGATCACGTCGCCGGCGAAGGCCTCTTCCGCCAGTTCGCGGTCCGAGGCGAAGAACATGATCGGCGCATTCACGCTCAGCTGGCGGCCGGTGTTCTGCACCTTCAGCTTCATGCCGCGATTGAACCGGCCCGAGCACAGCCGCAGGAAGGCGATCCGGTCCCGGTGGTTCGGGTCCATGTTCGCCTGGACCTTGAAGACAAAGCCGGTGACCTCGTTGTCGCCGGGCACGATGTGGGTCGCATCCCCGCCCTTGGTCGCCTTCACGGCCTTGGGCGGCGGCGCATAGGCGCCCAGGCCCGCCAGCAGCTCGTCGACGCCGAAATGGCGCAGGGCCGAGCCGAAGAACACCGGCGTCATGTGGCCTTCCAGGAAGGCCTGCGGGTCAAACGGCTTGGCGGCCTCGGTCACCAGCATGGCCGCCTCTTCCAGCTCGGCCTGCTCGTCGGGGTCCAGGTAGCTGACCACCGCATTGCCACCGAAGGCGACCGGATCGGGATGGCCCTCCTCCTGGTCCGAACCCTTCTTGGCGTAGGGCAGGAACTTCTGGGTCCTAAGGTCCAGCATGCCCTTGAACCGCCCGCCCGACCCGGCCGGCCAGAACAGCGGCGCGGGGTCGAGCGCCAGCTTGGAGGCGATCTCATCCAGCAGGGCGAAGGGGTCCTGGGCCTCGCGGTCCATCTTGTTGATGAAGGTGACGATCGGGATGTCGCGCAGGCGGCAGACCTCGAACAGCTTCAGGGTCTGGGGCTCGATGCCCTTGGCGGCGTCCAGCACCATGACCGCGGCGTCGGCGGCCGTGAGCGTCCGGTAGGTGTCTTCCGAGAAGTCCTCGTGGCCCGGGGTGTCGAGCAGATTGAACATCAGGCCTTCGTGGTCGAAGGTCATGACGCTGGCCGAGACGGAGATGCCCCGCTCGCGCTCGATCTTCATCCAGTCCGACCGCGTCCGCCGGTTTTCGCCCCGGGCCCGCACCGCGCCGGCCGCGCGGATCGCGCCGCCCGCCAGCAGCAGGTTCTCGGTCAGGGTCGTCTTGCCCGCGTCAGGGTGCGAGATGATGGCGAAGGTGCGCCGGCGCGCGGCCTCGGCGGCGGGAGAATTGCTCATGCGCGGGCGATAGCGCGCGCCTCAGGTTTAGTCATCCCGGAAAGCAATGCATCAGGTGTCATCCCGGTTTCCCCGCAGGGGAAGACCGGGACCCATAGACACCGATTTCTCCGGACAGCCCTGTGCGTCTGGATCCCGGACAAGCGCTGCGCGCTTTCCGGGATGACACCCTTTGGCGCCTGTTTACGCCGCCAACCGCCGCCAGACCTGGCGGTCGGTTTGCAGGGTGTCGAGTTCGCCCTCGTCCTGGGCCTCGAACAGCTCATCCATCACGCTGGAGGCGACCTGCCGGAAGCTGACCAGCACCTCGTGCGGCGCGCCGCCGAAGCGGGTCGCCACGAACTGGGCGGCGTTCAGGGTCGGGGCCTTGGCCCGGATCAGGGCCGCCAGCCGCCTGGCCCGGCCCGGCTGATTGATGTGCAGCAGCGGGTCTTCGGCATAGAGCTCCTGGCCCATGCGCGTCACCGCCTCGAAGCTCAGGGCCTCGAACCGCCGGCTGAGCGAGCTCGGCGCGAACTTCGGGGCCTCAAGATCCAGGACGACGTCGTTCATCAGAAACAGCAAGCGGACACCTGGGCTGGGGAATATGACCCCGCCCCTATGCGCCCCCGACGCTTTCAGTCCGGTGAGCAAAGGCGGTGAATGCGGGATTCACCGTCTCCCCTGGGACGATGGAACCTCACCCCTCCTCCACCGGCTCGGTCAGGAAGTGGCGGCCCTGCTTGTCCTCGATCTCGATCACCCAGACGTCGGGGTCGATTCTGATGGCGCGCTCGATATAGCGGTCCAGGTCGGCCTCCTGGTCCGACAGGGCCGGCCGCATCCACACCCGCTCGCCGTCGCCGCGGGTCGCCTCGCCGTAGAGCCGCACGCTCTTGTCCGCCAGGTTCAGGGTTTTCACCAGCACAGAGCCGGCTCGCGCGTCGCCCTTCCTCACCACCATGCCAAAGCCCCCGCCCAGCTCGGCGCGGCGGATCAGGGCGGCCACCCAGATATCGGTGGAAAGCATCATGGAACGGTCTGGTGCTCCGCTAACGGATAAGAAAGGCCCGAGGCCTAGGGTCACGCTCAAGTTCTCGAAGCATACGAGAAAAGAACAGAGCATGACGAGTACGCGCACATCCGCGCGGCCCGGCTTGCGTCGATGGATGGGATTGATCCTGGGCGGCCTGATCGTGGCCGCGCCGGGGATCTCGGCTGCCGCAAGCAGCCTGGACCTGTTCTACGAACGCAGCCTGATGGTCGCCGCCGACACCCGCTGCGGGCTGCTGCCCGATGACGTGGGCTCGGCCTTGGTCGCCGCCCAGGTCCAGGCGCGAGGCGCCGCCATGCGCGCGGGCTTCGACAAGATGACCATCAAGGCCACGCAGTCGCGCGCCGCCGCCAAGGCGGGCTCGGTCGCCTGCGCCTCGCCGGACCTGGCCATGGCCTCGGGCCGGGTGCGCGCCGCCTTCGACGGCTACGCTCGCCTGCTGCGCATGGACTATCCGGGCGACAGCGCCATGTGGAAGGCCGACCGTGGCTCGAGCGTCGTCGCCGCCCGCTGGCGTCTGTTCCAGAATGTGAAGTTCGGCGACAGCCGGATGGTCTTCGGCCTGGCCGGCCGCAAGGGCGCCAATGTGGTCCTGGCCCTGGCCCAGTTCCCCAGGGGCGAGGCCCCCTACGCCGCCAATCTGGTGCTGCGCGACGATGCGGCGACCAGCGGCCCCTATCTGGACCAGCGCGGCGCCACCCTGGCCTCGACGCCCCTGGCCCGCCGCCTGCCGCCGGTGACCGCCCAGGTGACCTTCGCCGCCGAGGCCCGCAGCACCGCCGGCCTCGACCTCCTGCCCAAGGACATGAAATCCGGCTGGGCCTTCCGATTCCCGCCGGAAGCCGCCCGCGCCATGGCCCAGCTGGACCCGCGTGAGGTGGTGGCCGTGGACTTCATGTTCCCCGGCGACGTCACCCGCCGCGCCTATGTGGAAGTCGGCGACTTCGCCGCCGGCCGCGCCTTCCTGCAATACGCGGCGAAGTAGGCCCAAAACGTCATGGCCGGGCTTGTCCCGGCCACCCATACGCGCCTGAGGTCCAGGAGAACGCGCAGCGGCGCAGCTCGCGCCCCATCTGCCTGCCCGGTGTCCATGGATGGCCGGGACAAGCCCGGCCATGACGGTCAGATCACGCCCGCTCGACCTCGGCCGGCAGCACCACGGGCATGCGCACGATCACCGTCGTGCCTTCGCCCAGCCGGCTCTCCATGACCATCTCGCCGCCGTGCAGCTCGGCGAAGGAGCGGACCAGGGACAGGCCGAGGCCCGTGCCCACCGAGCGCTGGTCATTGCCGCCGGCCTGTTCATAGGGCCGGCCCAGCCGTTGGATGTCCTCGGCGCTGATGCCGGCGCCGGTGTCGGCCACCACGAGCTCCAGCACCGGTCCAGCGGCCTGGACCGTCAGGGTCACCGCCCCGCCCTTGGGCGTGAACTTCAAGGCGTTGGAGATCAGGTTCAGGGCGATCTGCTTGATCGCCCGGCGGTCGGCGTCGACCTCCAGCGGGTCCTTGGGCAACAGGCCGCGCAGATTGACCCCGGCCCGGTCGGCCTGGCCCCGCATCAGCCGCAGGACCGCATTGGCCGCCTCGCGAACATCGAACTCTTCCCGGTGCAGCTCGAACCGCTCGGCCTCGATCTTGGAGACGTCCAGGACGTCATTGATCAGCTCCAGCAGGTGGCCGCCGCTCTCGTGGATCAGCTCGGCGTATTCGCCGTACTTGTCCGACAGGGGGCCGAACAGGCGCTGCCGCATGATGTCGGAGAAGCCCATGATAGCGTTCAGCGGCGTGCGCAGCTCGTGGCTCATATTGGCCAGGAAGCGGGACTTGCCGGCGTTCTGGGCCTCGGCCTCCTCGCGGGCGTGGATCAGCTCGGCCTCGCGGGCGTGCTGGACGCGGGCGTCACGCAGAACGCCCATGATCCGCGTGGTGTCGGCCCGGCGCAGGGCCAACTCCAGCCAGACCTCCGGCTCCCCGGCCAGGGTGAAGCCGACCTCGGCGCGGCCTTCGCTCATGGCGCGGCGCAGGGCCTCGTCCAGCACCGGACGGTCGGCGAGCGCCGCGAGTTGGGTCAGCTGGCGGTTGACGAAGATCTGCCCGCGCAGCTCGCGCGGCGGCGTCCCCCAGACCGAGGCCAGCTTGCCGTTCGGCCAGATCGACAGGATCAGATAGGGCTGGTCGGCCAGGGCGGCCCGCAGGCGCGCCTCGATCAGCCCGCGTCGCAGGGCGTCCTGCTCCACCTGCCGCTGCAGCACCACCAGGGCCACGGCGAAGGCCGCCGTGGTGGTGGCGAGGCCAAGCGCGCCCAGGGCGAGGGCGGTGGCGTGGGGGGGCGGCGCCGGCAGGCTCAGCGTCAGCTGGCAAAAGCCGAGCAGGCCCAGGGCGCCGGCCGTGATCGCCGCGGCCAGGGCCAT
>NZ_JBHTLQ010000097.1:0-7073 GCF_042679085.1 Phenylobacterium conjunctum
CCATGGCGCCGGCCGGGCCGGTGCGCGCGGTCGGGGTGCTGGAAGCGCCCATCGCCGCGGCGGCGGGGCGCCGGCTGTTCAAGGAAAAGCTCACGCTGCGCCAGATGGCCGGCGGCGTGCTGACCGGTCTTGGCGTGGTGATGACCGCGCTCGGCTAGACCCCGCACGCTGCGTTGTGTAGATCGTCTGCATAACGCTGGAGCCCGACGTGGCTGATGACGTCCTGACCGCTGTCCTGTCGCTGCGCCGCGCGGGCTCGCGTGTGGGCGCTGAGCGGATCGCCCTGCTGGAGGCGGTGGCGGCGGAGGGCTCGATCACCAAGGCGGCCAAGGTGCTGGGCCTGTCCTACAAGGGCGCCTGGGATGCGGCGCAGGCGCTGAACAACCTGTTCGACCGGCCGCTGATCCAGGCCCAGGCCGGGGGCGCCAAAGGCGGCGCCGCTGAGCTGACGCCCCAGGGCCAGGCGGTCCTTACCGCCTTTCGCAAGGTGGAGGCGGAACTGGGCGGGGTGATCGCGCGGCTGGAGGCCGGGCTGGGCGGCGCGGACATTGGCGAACTGTTCTGGGGGCTGGGGATGCGGACAAGTGCGCGGAACGCCTTGCGCGGGACCGTCAGCGCGGTGACCGATGGGGCGGTGAACGCCGAGGTCACGCTGAAGGTCGCCGAGGGGCTGGAGATCGTGGCTATCGTCACCCGCGACAGTGTGCGCGAGCTGGACCTCGCGGTCGGCAAGCCGGCCATCGCCCTGATCAAGTCGAGCTTTGTCACCCTGGCGGTGGGCGAGGGGATCCGCACCTCGGCCCGAAACCAGCTGCGAGGATCCGTGATCTCTCGCGAGGACGGGGCTGTGAACAGCGAGATCAGCCTGTCCCTGGCCGACGGCAAGAGCCTGGCGGCGAGCATCACCCTGGAAAGCGCACGCGCCCTGGAGTTGGCGCCAGGCGCCTCGGTCTGGGCCCTGATCAAGGCGCCGCATGTCATCCTGGCCGTGGAGTAATCGGATGCGTCGCGCACTTCTTGCCGGTCTCTTGGCGCTGGCCCTGCCGTTCGCGCCGGCCCGTGCCGCCGAGGTTCCAGCCATCGCCGCCGCGGCGGACCTGAACTTCGCCCTGACCGAGGTGGCCGCCCAGTTCACCAGGGACACCGGCAAGTCGGTGAAACTGACCTTCGGCTCGTCGGGCAACTTCACGACCCAGATCCAGCAGGGCGCGCCCTTTGAGATGTTCCTCAGCGCCGATGAGTCCTACGTCCAGATGCTGGCGAAGGCGGGCCGCACGGACGGGGTGGGCGATCTCTACGCCATCGGCCGGCTGGCGGTGTTCGCGCCGACGGGCTCGCCGGTGAAGGCGGACGCCGGCCTTAAGGACGTGCGTCAGGCCCTGGCCGACGGCCGGCTGAAGGCGCTGGCCATCGCCAATCCGGAACACGCGCCCTATGGCCGCGCGGCGCAGGAGGCGCTGACGCATCAGACGCTGTGGGACGCCGCCAAGCCCCGGCTGGTGCTGGGCGACAACGCCGCCCAGGCGACCCAGTTCGCGGTCACCGGCTCAGCCCAGGTCGGCCTGATCCCCTACGCCCTGGCCCTGGCGCCGGCGGTGTCGAGCAAGGGCGCCTACGCCCTGGTCCCGTCGGCGTGGCACAAGCCGCTGCGGCAAAGGATGGTGCTGATCAAGGGGGCGGACGATACGGCGCGGGCCTTCTACGCCTATCTGAAGACCGCCAAGGTCAAGGCGATCCTCTCCCGTTACGGCTTCACCCTGCCGGCGGGCGTGAAGTAGGGGGCCGCGATTGGACTGGAGCGCCTTTGGGCTGTCCCTGAAGCTTGCGGGCTGGACCTGCGCCATCCTGATCCCGACCGCCCTGGTGATTGGTCGGTTGTTGGCCGGCTGGAAGGGGCCCTTGAAGGGCGTGGCCGAGGCCGCGATCACCTTGCCGCTGGTGCTGCCGCCGACCGTCCTGGGCTATTACCTGCTGGTCGGGATGGGGGCGATGTCGCCGCTGGGGCGCGTATGGGAAAGCGTTTTCGGTCAAGGCCTTGTGTTCCATTTCTCAGGCCTGTTGGCAGCCTCGGTGCTGGTCAACATCCCCTTCGCCATCCAGCCCGTGCAGCGGGCCATGGAGGCTGTGCCGGCCGAGGTGCGGGAGGCGGCCTATGTCAGCGGCCTGTCGCGGTGGCAGACCTTTCGGCGGATCGACCTGCCACTGGCCTGGCCCGGCGTGTTCTCCGCCCTGGCCCTGACCTTCGCCCATACCCTGGGCGAATTCGGCGTGGTGCTGATGGTGGGCGGCAATATCGAGGGCCAGACGCGGACCGCCGCCATCGCCATCTATGACCGAGCCCAGGCCTTCGACACCCAAGCCGCCGGCGCCATGGCCGCGGCCCTGCTGGCCTTCTCCATCGCCGCGATCGGGGTCAGCTACGCCCTGACCGGAGGCCGGCGCCGTGGCTGAGGGCTTAAGCGTCGAGATCGGCCAGAGCCGGCCCTATGCGCTGCAGGCGCGGTTCGCCGTTGCGCCGGGCGAAGTCCTGGCCGTGGTGGGGCCGTCCGGCGGGGGCAAGTCGACCCTGCTGCGCTGCATCGCCGGCCTGCACCCGCCGGGGACCGGCCGCATCACCTGCGGCGAGGCCGTCTGGTTCGACGCCCAGGCCGGCGTGCGCCGCCCGCCGCAGGAACGTTCCGTGGGGCTGGTGTTCCAGGCCTACGCCCTGTTCCCGCACATGACGACCTTGCAGAACGTGACCGCCGCCCTTGGCCATCTGCCGGCCAGCGCGCGCAAGGCCCGCGCCCAGGCCCTGCTGGCCCAGGTTCACCTGCACGGGCTGGAGGGGCGCAAACCGGCGGCCCTGTCCGGCGGCCAGCAGCAGCGCGTGGCCCTGGCCCGGGCATTGGCGCGCGAGCCGCAGGTGCTGTTGCTGGACGAGCCGTTCTCGGCGGTGGACCGGCGGACGCGGCGGGACCTGCAGGCCGAGATCCGCGCCTTGCGCGGCCGGCTGGCGGCGGCGACCCTGCTGGTCACCCACGACCTGGACGAGGCGATGGGCCTGGCCGACCGGGTGCTGGTGCTGGACCAGGGGCGCGTGCTGATGATCGGAACCCCCGCCGAGATCGCCGCGGCCGGCGGCGCAGTCGCCGAAGCGCTCGGGCTCTGACTATTGAGCCGCAAAGAAGGCTTCCGGGTCCTCGACCTCGATCAGCCGACCCTTGCGGATTTCCAGGAAACGCGTCGCCGCCGAGCGCGTGAAGTAGCGGTCGTGGGACACGAACAGGCAGGCGACGTCCGAGGCTTCCAGTTGGGCCTCCAACGCCTCCTGGCCCTCGATGTCCAGGTGGTTGGTGGGCTCGTCCAGCAGGTAGAGGTTGGGCTTGGCCAGCTGCATCCGAAGGAAGGCCAGCCGCGCCCGCTCGCCGTGGCTGAGATCGGCGATCGGCCCCTTGATCCGGACATAGGCGAAGCCGGCCTTGGCGAGCAGGGCGTTGGCCTCGCGCTCGGTCGCGCCTTCGGCTGAGGTCAGGTAGTCGATCAGGCTCGACGTCAGCGGCAGGTCGGCCAGGCGCTGGTCGAAATAGACCAGCCGGGCCTGCGGGTTGAACCGGATCGGGGCCTGGCCGTCATAGTGCTCAATCTCGGGATCGAAGGCCTGGGCGAGGGCGGAG
Organism: Phenylobacterium conjunctum; assembly: GCF_042679085.1. Lineage (NCBI taxonomy): Bacteria > Pseudomonadati > Pseudomonadota > Alphaproteobacteria > Caulobacterales > Caulobacteraceae > Phenylobacterium > Phenylobacterium conjunctum. The sequence goes on from NZ_JBHTLQ010000097.1 coordinate 3,657, forward strand.
AGCAGGGTGGACTTGCCCGCGCCATTGACGCCCAGCAGGGCGATCTTGTCGCCTGCCGCGACGCTGAGCCTGTCGATGCGGAACAGGTCGCGTGAGCCGTCAGGGACCCGGACCACGTGGTCGTGGATACGCAGGGCGACCTTGGCGTCGATCTCGCCATCATGCAGCTCCAGCCGCCGTTCGCGGGCGGCGTAGGCCTCGGTGCGCTCGGCCTCGATGCGTTCGATCCGCTTTTCCGTAGCCTTGGCGCGCTTGTCGAACTTGTCGTTCTTGATCCCCCAGACCTTGTAGCGCGCCACCACCTTCTGCAGCCGCTCGATCTCCTTGGCCTCGAGCTGGCGGCGGGCGGCGTCGGCGGCGTCGCGTTCAAGCAAGGCCTCGCGCGCCGCCACGAAGGGGGCGTTGAAGCTGTGGGCGCCGTCGGCGCGCAGGAACAGGGTTCGCGTCGTCGCCCGCTGCAGGAAGGCGCGGTCGTGGCTGACCACCAGCATGGGCAGGCGGGCGTCCTCGGCCAGCCAGGCCTCGAGCGTGTTGATGTTGGACAGGTCCAGGTGGTTGGTCGGCTCGTCCAGGATCAGCAGGTCGGGCTCCGACAGGCGCATCGCCGCGGCGATCAGCATCAGCCGGCGCCAGCCGCCAGACAGGGCGCTGAACGGCCGCTCGGCGTCGTCATAGGACAGGCCTACCTCGTCCAGCAGAACGTCGACCTTCCAGTCCTCGGAGCCGTCGTCGAGGGTGAGCGCCTGTTCCAGCACCCGGCGCAGGGGCTGGTCGAGGAGGTGGGCGGGCGCCTCCTGCGGGACGTAGCCGATCTTCAGGCCCCGGGATTTTACGATCTTGCCGCTGTTGAGCTCCAGCTCGCCCAGCAGGCATTTGAGCAGGGTGGACTTGCCGGCGCCATTGTCGCCGACCAGGGCTGTGCGGGCGTCATCCAGCTGGAAGGTGACGTTCTCGAACACCCGGTTTGAGCCGTAGAAGAAGCTCGCGTTTTCAACGCCCAGAACGGCCTGACGGGACATGGTCGGTTCTCAAGGGGCCGGTGCGGCTCGCCAAACAGGAGAGGCTTTTCTAGCGTACCGCGAGCCGCGCGGCTGTAGCGTGCGGGCGACAATGCCGGCCCGGTCATGGCCAAGGCGAGGGCTGCGGTGAAGCCGGCCGGACGGACTGTCATTAAGCCTTGAAATCAACCCATTGAGAGGGCACACGGACGGGAGTCCTGCGAGCGGGGGCTGGAGCGTTCGGACATCCCGTTTCGGGGTGTGCTCCTGGTGTTCCGTTCCAGCCTTACGGCCGTCTTCGATCCCCACCCCTCAGGGCCCTGCATGATTTCGTCCCTCTTCGGCGCCATCTCCAACGATATCGCCATCGACCTCGGCACCGCGAACACCCTCATCTATATGAAGGGTAAGGGCATTGTGCTGAACGAGCCCTCGGTGGTGGCGCTGCGCAACGTGGGCGGCCGCAAGATCGTTCACGCCGTGGGCATAGAGGCCAAGCAGATGCTGGGCCGGACGCCGGGCCACATGGAAGCCATCCGCCCCATGCGCGACGGGGTGATCGCTGACTTCGAAGTGGCCGAGGAGATGATCAAGTACTTCATCCGCAAGGTTCACAACCGCAAGGGCTTCGTGAACCCCAAGGTGATCGTGTGCGTGCCGTCGGGCGCCACCGCCGTGGAACGCCGCGCCATCAATGACAGCTGCCTGAACGCCGGCGGCCGTCGCGTCGGCCTGATCGACGAACCCATGGCCGCGGCCATCGGCGCCGGCCTGCCGATCCATGAGCCGACCGGTTCGATGGTCGTCGACATCGGCGGCGGCACCACCGAGGTGGCCGTCCTGTCCCTGTCGGGCATCGTCTATTCGCGCTCGGTGCGCGTGGGCGGCGACAAGATGGACGAGGCGATCATCAGCTACATGCGCCGCAATCATAACCTGCTGATCGGCGAGACCACCGCTGAGCGCATCAAGAAGGAAATCGGCACCGCCCGGGCGCCGGCCGATGGCGAGGGCCTGTCGATCGAGGTCAAGGGCCGCGACCTGATGCAGGGCGTGCCGCGGGAAGTGCGCATTTCCGAGAAGCAGGCGTCGGACAGCCTGTCCGAGCCGGTGGGTCAGATCGTCGACGCCGTGAAGATGGCGCTGGAAGCGACCCCGCCGGAACTGGCCTCCGACATCGCCGATAAGGGCATCATGCTGACCGGCGGCGGCGCGCTGCTGCGCGGCCTCGACGCCGAGATCCGCGACCATACGGGCCTGCCGGTGACGGTGGCCGATGACCCGCTCTCCTGCGTGGCCCTCGGCTGCGGCAAGGTGCTCGAACATCCCAAGTGGATGAAGGGCGTTCTGGAAAGCACCCTGGCCTAGAACTTGCTATTCAGCGACCGGAGGCGCAGGGGGCGTCCTCCGGACAGACGGGCATCCAGGTGGCGCTTAGGGATAATCCGTTCGGTGAACTGAAGGTGCCGCTGGCCTTGACGGCCGCGGTCGCCCTGCTCGTGGCCGTCGTGGTCGCTATCGCCATCCTACTGTCCGACCGGCGCGAGACCCTGAAGGAAGAAGCCTATGGCGTGACCCGTCAGGTGGGTGACGCCGTGGCTGCGCCAGTGTCCGGCGTCGTCGCCGCGCCCGGCCGTTGGGGCGGGCAGGGGCTCGACGCCCTGCGCGGCTACTTCTTCGCGGTCTCGGAGAACCGCCGGCTGAAGGCCGAACTCAAGGAAGCCCGCCAGTGGCGCGATGTCGCCCTGGCCCTGCGCGACACCAATGACCGCTATCACGCCCTGCTGGGCCTGAAGACCGAGCCGCCGATCCCGATGGTGGCCGCGCGCACGGTCAGCGATTCCCGAGGGCCCTTCGCCAACAGCCGGCTGGCCAACGCCGGCAAGGAAAAAAACGTCGAGCCGGGCAATCCGGTGATGAGCGAAAACGGCCTGGTCGGCCGGATCATCGGGGTGACCAAGGGCGCGAGCCGCATCCTGCTGCTCACCGACGTCGCCTCGCGGACGCCGGTGATGATTGACCGGACCAATGCGCGGGCGATCCTGACCGGCGACGGCGGCCCTAATCCGCGGCTGGAATACCTGCGCGGCAAGGAGCCGGTGCGCCAGGGCGACCGGGTGCTGACCTCCGGCGACGGCGGGGTCCTGCCGCGCGGCCTGCCCGTGGGCGTGGCCGTAAAGGGCCTGGACGGGCGCTGGCGGGTGGTGCTGGCCTCTGACACCGCCCCGATCGATTTCGTGCAGATCCTGCTGTTCAAGGACTTCACCCAGCTGTCGGCCAGCGCCAAGGCCGAGCTGGACCGGATGGATCCGCTGCCGCCCTCGGAGGGCGCCGCCACCATCACCGCCCAGACGCCGCCGCCCGCGCGGGCGCCCGCACCGCCCTTGCCCAAGCCGGCGGCGGCGACGCCGCTCGGCGC
>NZ_JBHTLQ010000098.1:0-6856 GCF_042679085.1 Phenylobacterium conjunctum
CCGCGCCGCGCGCGACCCGCAGCTGGTCGCCGCCGGGGCGGCGCTTGTGGACGGCCGGCTGTCGGTGGCCGAGGCCACCCTGCGCGACATCCTGAAGGCCCGACCGACCGACGTTGCGGCCATCCGCATGCTGGCCGAGATCGCCACCCGGCTGGGCCGCTACGAGGACGCCGAGGCCCTGCTGGCTCGGTGCCTGGAGCTGGCGCCGACCTTCGCCCCGGCCCGCCAGAACTATGCGGTGGTGCTCTACCGCCAGACCAAGGCCGCCGAAGCCCTGGCCGAGGTCGAGGCCCTGTTGGCGCAGGACCCGGTCAATCCCGGCTATCGCAACCTGCAGGCCGCCGCGCTCGGCCAGCTGGGCGAATACCCCCGCGCCATCGCGGTCTATGAGGCGCTGTTGGGGGACTATCCCCTGCAGCCCAAGGCCTGGATGAGCCTGGGCCATGCGCTCAAGACCGTCGGCCGACAGGGCGACGCCATCGACGCCTATCGCAAGGCGCTCGAACTCGCCCCGCAGATGGGCGAGGCCTGGTGGAGCCTGGCCAACCTGAAGACTTTCCGCTTTGAGGCCACGGACCTCGCCGCCATCCGCGCCCAGCTGGCGCGAGGCGACCTGTCCGACGAGGACCGGTTCCACCTGGAGTTCGCCCTCGGCAAGGCCCTGGAGGACGCCGGCGACTATGGGGCCTCATTCGCCGCCTATGCTCAGGGAAACGCCCTGCGCCGCAAGTCCCTGGACTACGACGCCGACGAGACCCACCGGGCCATGCTGCGTTCCCGGGCCCTGTTCACGCCGGACTTCCTGGCCGCCCGCGCGGGGCAGGGGTGCGAGGCGCCGGACCCCATCTTTATCCTGGGCCTGCCGCGGGCGGGCTCGACCCTGATCGAACAGATACTCGCCAGCCACTCGATGATCGAGGGCACCATGGAGCTGCCGGACATCCCGGCCATCGCCAAGCGCCTGGGCGCCCGGAGCCGCAAGGACCAGGAGAGCGCCTATCCCGAGGTGCTGGCTGAGCTGTCGGCGGAGGAGCTCAGGGCGCTGGGTGAGGAGTACCTTGAGCGGACGCGCGGCCAGCGGAAGCTCGGGCGGCCCTTGTTCATCGACAAGATGCCCAACAACTTCGCCCACGTCGGCCTGATCCGCCTGATCCTGCCGAACGCCAAGATCATCGATGCGCGGCGCCATCCGCTGGGCTGTTGCTTCTCGGGCTTCAAGCAGCACTTCGCGCGTGGCCAGGGCTTCACCTACGACCTGACGGACCTCGGCCGCTATTATGCGGACTATGTGGCCCTGATGGCCCATTTCGACGCCGTGGCGCCGGGGCGGGTCCATCGGGTGATCTATGAGCGGATGGTCGCCGATCCCGAATCGGAGACGCGCGCCCTGCTCGACTATTGCGGCCTGCCGTTCGAGGACGCCTGCCTGCGGTTCTACGAAAATGACCGCGCCGTACGCACCGCCAGCTCAGAACAGGTGCGGCGGCCGATCTTCACCGACGGCCTGGATCAGTGGCGAAACTTCGAGCCCTGGCTCGATCCCCTCAAGGCGGCCCTGGGGTCTGTGCTTGAGGCGTACCCTGACGCGCCTGCAACCCCCTGATGCGTCCGCGCAACAGAGCGAAAGGATGACGCTCCCGTCAGCTTGACAGGCGCCCGGCTCAGGCGCGCTGTGACGCCCGCATGTCGCGGATGTGACCGCGCCATGACTTGGTGTTTGCGCGAGGGGAAATCGCATGGGGCGTCAGACGCGGAATCGGATGGCTTTTGGAGCGGCCTTGATGGCCGGCAGCATGCTGGCGGGCCTGCCAGCGGCGTATGCGGCTGAGGCGGCTTCCGGGCCGACGGTCGAGGAACTGGTCGTCACCGCTCAGAAGCGCGAGGAAAATGTCCAGGACATCCCGCTCGCCGTCACCGCCTTCTCGACCAAGAAGATCGAGCAGCTGCACATCGGCAATGTGACCGATGCGTTCAACATGCTGCCCAGCGTGTCGTTCCAGAGCTCCACGCCCGGCTTCTACAACGTCTATATGCGCGGCGTGGCCTCGGGCGGCGACGGCAACCACTCCGGCTCCCTGCCCAGCGTCGGCGTCTATCTGGACGAAGCCCCGGTGACGACCATCGGCGGCGCCCTGGACATCCACTTCTACGACATCGCCCGGGTCGAGGCCCTGGCCGGACCGCAGGGCACCCTGTACGGCGCGAGCTCGCAGGCGGGCACGGTGCGGATCATCACACAGGAGCCGAAGCTTGGGGTGTCGGAGTCCAAGTACGACCTTGAGGTCAACGGCGTCGCCCACGGTGGGATCGGCTACAAGGCCGAGGGCCTGGTGAACATTCCGGCGGCCGACAATGTCGCCGTGCGCCTGGTGGCCTGGGGCGAGCACCGCGCCGGCTATATCGACAACGTCAAGGGCACGCGGAGCTATCCGACCTCGGGCGTGACCATCAACAACAACGCCCTGGCCGATGACGACTACAACGACGTCGACGTCTATGGCGCGCGGGCGGCCCTGAAGATCGACCTCAACGAGACTTGGACGATCAAGCCGTCGATCAACTACCAGGACATGAAGACCAACGGCTACTTCGGGTACGACAAGACCCTGGGCGAGCTGAAGGTGAAGCACTTCAAGCCCGAGAGCAGCCACGACCGCTGGTATCACGCCGCCCTGGCGGTCGAGGGCAAGATCGCCAATTTCGACCTGGTCTATGCCGGCGCCTACATGAACCGGAAGATCGACACCCAGTCGGACTACACCGACTACTCGTTCTTCTATGACACCCTGTTCGGCTCGGGCGCCTACGTCACCGACAACCTGGGCAACCCGGTCGATCCGACCCAGTACATCCTGGGCAAGGACAAGTTCACCAAGGAAAGCCACGAAATCCGGCTGACCTCGCAGGCTGACCAGCCCCTGCGCCTGACCGCGGGCCTGTTCTACCAGAAGCAGACCCACGACATCCTGCAGAACTATCGGATCGACAAGATCGGGTCCGACGTCGCCGTGACCGGTTGGCCGGGCACCCTTTGGCTGACGGATCAGTACCGCGAAGACCGCGACAGCGCCGCCTTCGGCGAAGTGTCGTGGGACGCCACCTCGAAGCTGACCCTGACCGCCGGCATCCGCGCCTTCAAGGCGGAGAGTGAGCTGCGCGGCTTCTACGGGTTCTCGAAGGGCTATTCCTCGCGGACCGGCGAGGCGGCCTGCTTCAAGCCGACCGTTGTCGGCCGCGGACCCTGCACCAATCTGGACAAGTCGGTGGAGGAGACCGGCGAGACCTACAAGGTCAACGCCACCTACCACATCAATGACGACAAGATGGTCTACGCCACCTACTCGACCGGCTTCCGGCCGGGCGGCGTGAACCGGCGTGCGACCCTGCCGCCCTACAAGTCCGACTTCATCAAGAACTGGGAGCTGGGCTGGAAGACCCTGTGGGCCGACCGCAGCCTGAAGTTCAACGGCGACGTCTATTACGAGACCTGGGACGACTTCCAGTTCTCGGTCCTGGGCGCCAACTCCTTCACCGAAATCCGCAACGCCAACCAGGCGCGGATCTACGGCGCCGAGGTGGACGTGGTCTGGCAGCCGGTGCAGGGGCTGAGCATCTCCGGCGCGGCGGCCTACACCAACGCCGAGCTGACCGAGAACTACTGCAACGCCCTGGACGCCAAGGGTAACCCGATCACCAGCTGCGCCAGCCCCGAGGCGCCCAAGGGCACCGAACTGCCGGTGACGCCGAAGCTGAAGGCCAACTCGGTGGTCCGCTATGAGTTCCCGTGGTGGGACTTCGACGCCCATGTGCAAGGGGCGTTGACCTATACCGGCTCGGCCTATGCCGACCTGCGGCTCAAGGAGCGTTCGATCCTGGGCAAGCAGTCGGACTACACGACCTTCGACCTGTCGACCGGGATCGCCAAGGACAACTGGACGGCTGAACTGTCGATCCGCAACGTCTTCGACGAGATCGGCGACACCTATCGCTCCGCCCAGTGCACGCCGGGCGTCTGCGGCGGGATCACCTACATCGTGCCGGTCCAGCCGCGGACCATCGCGATCAGCTTCGGCCAGAAGTTCTGATCAACACCGTCATCCTCCGGCGCCCATAGGGCGTCCGGGGGATCCAGACGGCTTCGGCAAGTTCAGCTTGGGTCCGCCGGATCCCCGCCTGCGCGGGGACCGGAGGATGACGTGGGTTTGGGTGTTGTGCTCAGACCCCGAACACTTTGTGCAGGAACGGGTTGAGCAGGCGGCCCTGCGGGTCCAACTCGCGGCGGACCTCAAGGAAATCCTTCCAGCGCGGGTAGAGGGCGGCGAAGTCGGCGGCGCCCAGGCTGTGCAGCTTGCCCCAGTGCGGCCGGCCGCCATGGCGGCGGAAGATCGGCTCGATCAACTCGAACATGAAGCCGTACTGGTCCTTGTAGTGGCAGTGCACGGCCACCGAGCCGCGCGGCCCGGCGTTGAAGGGCGACAGCCAGGCGTCGTCGGCGGCGATGCGTCGGACCTCGATGGGGAAGAAGACGTCCGGGCGGTGCTTCTCAATGGTCGCCACCACCTCCTTGAGGGCTGGGATCTGGGCCTCGGGCGGCAGGTGATACTCCATCTCGTTGAAGCGAACCGGCCGCTCGGTGGAGAGCAATTTCCAGCCCTCGTCGACGGCTTCCTCCGGTTTGGCGGTGGAAAGCAGGGCGTGGGCCGCGGCCTTGCGCAGGGGCGTTGAGAAGGCCAGCAGGTTGCGGCACGAGCGCAGCACTTCGAGGAAGCCGCTGTCGGTGTCCGGCCCCCGTGGGCGGGCCGCCTCGTCGGTTTCGTCGTGGCTGATGTTCGCGGCGAGGCCGGTGAACGGCACGGCGTAGAACTCGAAATTGCGGTGCTTGGCCCAGCGGGCCTCGGCCTGGTCGCAGGCGGCCTCGAAGTCCTCGACCCAGACCCGGCGGTGCAGGCGCCGGTTGGCGGCGGTGGCGAGGTGGGCCTGGGTGATCACGCCCAGCGCGCCCATGGAGACCTTGGCGGCCTGGAAGATCTCGGGGTTCTTGGTCGGGCTGGCCTCGATCACCTCGCCGGTCACGGTCGCCAGGCGCAGGCTCTGGGCTTCGGCGTGGATGGCGGGGATGGCCTTGCCGGCGCCGTGGGTCGCGGTGCCCATGGCCCCGCCCAGGGACTGCTTGTTGATGTCCGGCAGGCCCGGCATGGCCCGGCCCTTCTCGGCCAGGGCGGGACCGAGCGCCCCCAGGCGCGTGCCGGCCCAGACCTGGGCGACGTCCCCGTCCCAGCCCGCGACCCCGGCCAGGTTGTCCAGGGAGACCAGGGTCCCGTCGGTGGGCACCAGGGCGGTGAAGGAGTGGCCGGCGCCGACGGCGCGGATCGGACCCGGCGCCTTGGGCAGGAGAGCGGCGAGTTCGTCCTCGCTGGCCGGGGCGGCGCGCTGCGCCGGATAGGCGTGCTGGATGCCCGACCAGTTGCGCCACAGGAGGCGGTCGTTCTGGTCCAGCACCGGCGGAGCGGGCGGTTCAGGCTTCTCGCGATTGGCCAGGGTCACGGCCCCGGCGCCGGCGGCGACAACGCCCAGGCTCCCGGCGGTGAGGGCGGCGCGGCGGGAGATCTTCATTTCGCATCCTCCTTGTCGGCCATGAAGCGCACCAGGGCCTGCAGGTCGCGCGGACCGCAGGCGACGCATTGGCCCAGCGACGGCATGCCCTTGTAGCCCTGGACCACGTGCAGCAGCAGGACCTCCTCGCCCTGGGCCCAGCGGGGCCCCCAGGCGCGGGCGTCATGGGTCAGCGGCGCCCCGGAATCCGGATTGGTGTGGCAGGTCTTGCAGGCGCCCTCGTAGAGCTTGGCCAGGCGCGCGTCGGCGGGAGCGAGCTTCGCCGCCTCGGCCGGCGTGATCGGCTTCGACCCGCAGGCCGCCAGGGCGGCGCAGGCGACGACGATGGTGACGATGGTCTTCAAGATCCCTCCCGTGCGGGCTTTGGCGCCCGCATCCCCTGGGGCGCGACCATGCCCGAACCTGCGTCTGGCGCAAGACGGGGCGGGGCAGGTTGTCACGGCTGCGTGATGGCCCTTTCGCCGTCGCCCGGAAGCCCGCATTTGCGGTGCAGCTCACCGAAGGTTCCTGAATGCCCGCCACCCGCGCCGACCGCTATTCCAATGTCGCCATCGTCCTGCACTGGGTGATCGCGGCGGGTATCGTCTTCCAGATCCTGTTGGCCTGGCGGATGGACGACCTGAAGACGCCGCTCGGCTTCGCCCTGATCCAGCTGCACAAGTCGGTGGGGATCACCATCCTGCTGCTCAGCCTCGTGCGGCTGGGCTGGCGGCTGGCCAATCCGCCGCCGCGCGAGGTGGGGCTGAACCGCTGGGAAGCCACCCTGTCGAAGATCACCCATCTGTGCTTCTACGGGATCATGATCGGCATGCCGATCACCGGCTGGATCATGGTCTCGGCCAGCCGCATCAGCATTCCGACCGTGCTGTTCGGGGTCGTGCCCTGGCCGCATGTGCCGGGCCTGGCGCACCTGGCCGAGCCGGCCAAGTCGGCCTGGCGGGCGATCGGCCATGAAGGGCATGAGTGGCTGGCCTTCGGGACCTATCTGCTCCTGCTGCTGCACGTGGCCGGGGCGCTCAAGCACCAGGTCTTTGACCGAGAGAGCCCGATCCTGGCGCGGATGGCGCCGGGCGCTCAGCCGGGGCGCTGGTTTGATCCGCGTCTCCTGATGATCGGCGCGGGCGGCCTGGCCGTGATCGCCCTGGCTGAACTCGTGAAGCCGCCCCTGCCGGCCCAGGCGCCTGCGCCGGCCGCCCAGCCGATGACCGATGACCTGCCGGAGGCGCCGCCGGCCGCCGCCGCG
>NZ_JBHTLQ010000099.1:0-5876 GCF_042679085.1 Phenylobacterium conjunctum
GCCTGGCTGGCCGGCGTCGCCCAGCATCGCCAGGCCGCGGGCAAGTCGGCCCTGGCCCAAGGCCTGTCCGGCGCCGTTATCGCCCTGGCGGCGCTCGCCGGCGCTATCTGGCCGGCCTATGCGACCCCGGCCGCGACAGGCGAGGCCTCGGGCGAGACGGCGGCGATCCCCTACGAGGCCTGGAGCCCCGAGGCCGTCGCCAAGGCCCAGGCCGAGGGCAAGCCGGTGTTCGTCAACTTCACCGCCGCCTGGTGCGTCACCTGCCAGGTCAATGAGCGGGTGGCCTTCTCCACGTCCCAGGCCGCCGCGGCCTTCAAGGCGGCGGGCGCGGTCTATCTGAAAGGCGACTGGACCCGGAAGGACGCGATCATCGAGGCCGAACTGGCCAAGCACGGCCGGGCCGGCGTGCCGCTCTATCTGGTCTATCCCAAGAACGGCGGCGAGCCGGAGATCCTGCCGCAACTGCTGACGCCGCAGATCCTGAGCGCGGCGGTGGAGAAGGCTGCCCGCTGACGGCCCCACCGCTCATCCCGGCATTCGCCGGGATGAGCGGATTTTTGCGCGGCCTACACCGCCGGCGCCGGCGGCGCGGTGATGACTTCGACGTTGTCGTTCAGCAGGTAGGCCATGTCGCGCAGGGCCAGGTCGCGGGCTTTGCGGTCCTTGGCCTCGGTGACGGCGGCGAGCTTCAGGGGCAGGTCCTGGGAGATGCCGCGCAGGATGCACTTCAGGTCGCCGTCCGTGCCGCGCTGGGCCAGGGTCAGGTGACCCTTCATGTCCAGGTCCGACAGCTCGGAGACCTTCTTGCCGAAGGCTTCGGGGATCGGGCGGTCATTGCCGCGGAAGGCGTCGACCTCGGCCTTCAGGCGCTTGGCGCGCTGGACGATGTCGGCGAACAGCGGCTCGTGCGCCACCGAGGTCGGGGCCTGGGCCACTGTCAGCTGCAGGGCGGGCGCGGGCGCCATCGGGGCGGTGGCGGCGAACCACATCAGGGCGGCGGAGGCGGCGGCGTCGCAGGACATTGTTGAAACCCTCGCTTAATGGCCCACGTCCAAGACAGGACCCTGCACGACCTGCTACCGCCAACATGGTAAACGCCGGTTTACCTGCCGCCCGAAGGACCGCCGATGACTGACGCCGCCCAAGCCTGGAGCCGCCTGGAAGCCGCCGGCGAGGCCGCAAAGGGCCGGCGTATCGCGAGCCTGTTCGCCGCCGAGCCGGACCGCCTGGAGGCCATGGTGGTCGAGTCCTGCGGTCTGCGCATCGACCTCACAAAGCAGCCCTGGACCAAGGCCGACCTGGCGGCGGCCCTGGAGCTCGCCAAGGCGGGCGGGGTGGAGGCCGCGCGCGGCCGCCTGTTCGCCGGCGAGACCGTCAACGCCTCGGAGGGCCGGGCGGCCCTGCACATGGCCCTGCGCGCGCCGGCCGGCGCCGCCTTCAAGGCGCAAGGGGTTCCGGTCTCCGGCGAGGTGGAGGCCACCCGCGCCCAGATGAAGGCGTTCGCGGGCCAGGTCCGCTCCGGCGCCCTGCGCGGCGCCACCGGCGAGCCCTACTCGGCCATCGTCCATATCGGCATCGGCGGTTCTGACCTCGGGCCGCGAGTGATCTGGGAGGCGCTTCGCCCCCTGTCGCCGCAGATCGAGTTGCGGTTCGCGGCCAATGTGGATCCGGCCGAGCTGGCCCTGGCCCTCGACGGCCTCGACCCCGCCCGGACCCTGGTGGTGGTGGTCTCCAAGACCTTCACCACCCAGGAGACCATCGCCAACGCCGAGACGGCCCGCGCCTGGCTGCGCGGCGCCCTGGGGCCCAAGGCTGACAGCCAGCTGGTGGCGGTCTCCGCCGCCCCGGCGGTGGCCCAGGCCTTCGGCGTGCCCGCTGACCAGGTGTTCGGCTTCTGGGACTGGGTGGGCGGCCGCTATTCCATCTGGTCGTCGGTGGGCCTGTCCTGCGCCATCGCCCTGGGCTGGGAGGTCTTCGAGGCCCTGCTGGCTGGGGCCGCGGCCCTGGACGACCACTTCGCCAGCGCCCCACTTGAGCGCAACGCCCCGGTGCTGCTGGCGCTCGCCCATATCTTCAATCGCAACGGCATGGGCCGGCCGATGCGGGCGGTCATCCCCTACGCCCAGCGCCTGCGCCTGTTCCCGGACTTCCTGCAGCAGCTGGAGATGGAATCGAACGGCAAGCGGGTGACCGCCACCGGCGCGCCCGTGGCCCGCGGCACGGCGGCCAGCGTGTTCGGCGACGCCGGCACCAACGGCCAGCACGCCTTCTTCCAGCTGTTGCACCAGGGCACGGACATCATCCCCGTGGACTTCGTCGCCGTGGCCGAAGCCAGCGAGGGCGAACCCAGCCAACAGACCAAGCTGCTCGCCAATGTCATCGCCCAGGCCGAGGCCCTGCTGGTGGGCCGCAGCGCCGAGGAGGTGCGCGCCGAGCTGGAGGCCAAGGGCGTCGCGCCCGCCGAGGTCGAGGCCCTGGTCCCGCAACGGACCTTCCCCGGCGACCGGCCGTCGAGCTTTATCCTGATGCGGCGGCTGACGCCTGAGGCCCTGGGCGCGCTGATCGCCCTGCATGAGCACAAGACCTTCGTCGAGGGCGTGCTCTGGGAGATCAACAGCTTCGACCAGTGGGGGGTGGAATTGGGCAAGACGCTCGCCGCCCGCATCCTGCCGGAACTGGACGGCGGGGCGTCAAACCCGCACGATCCGTCGACCACGGCCCTGATCGGGCTGCTTAAGAATTAGGGACGAGACATGCAGGACCTGAAGGGCAAGACCGCCTTCATCACCGGCGGGGCGAGCGGCCTTGGCCTGGCCATGGCCCACGCCTTCGGCGAGGCGGGCATGCAGGTCATGCTGGCCGATATCGAGCGCGCGCCGCTGGACGCCGCCCTGGCCGAGCTGGAAGGCCGCCAGATCCGGGCCAAGGGCCTGTTGTGCGACGTGGCCGACCGCAAGGCGGTGCAGGCCGCCGCCGACGAGACCGTGGCCGAGTTCGGCAAGGTGCATGTGGTCTGCAACAACGCCGGCGTCGGCGCGGGCGGGGCGATCGGCGAAGTCCAGCCCGCCGACTGGGACTGGGTCGTGGCCGTCAACCTGATGGGCGTGGTCTATGGGATGGAGGTCTTCACGCCGCTGATCCGCAGCCACGGGGAGGGCGGTTGCTTCGTCAACACCGCCTCCATGGCCGGCCTGATCTCGGCGCCGGGCATGGAGCCCTATACGGCGACCAAGTACGCGGTGGTCGGCATGTCGGAAGGCTGGTGGGCGCAGCTGGCGCCGCAGAACATCCACGTGGCGGTGCTCTGCCCAGGCTTTGTGCGCACCAAGATCAACCAGTCCCGCCGCACCCGCCAGGCCCAGTATGGCGGCCCGGCGGACAGCGTGGTCCTGCCCGGCAACCCGGTGGAGAACGGCATCGATCCGGAACGGGTCGGCCGCCGGGTGCTGGAGGGGATCCTGGCCAAGGACCGTTACATCCTCACCCACCCCGACATGCGCCCCCTGGTCCAGGGCCGCTTCGCCGGCATCATGGCCGGGTTCGACGCCGCCGATGCGAGCCCGGCCCTGGCGGGCATGGACTACAAGACGCCGGCGATCGGGGTCTGAGGCCGCACCCCCTCCCCCCGATCCTCTCCCCGAGGGGAGAGGGGGCCGTTCGGCGCCGGCCTGTTCCCTCGCCCCGCTTGCGGGGAGAGGGTTAGGGTGAGGGGCGCGCGCTGGACTCGCCATCGGCCCGCGCCTGCGCTATGCAGCCCGCCTGATGACCCGGCTTCACCACCATCACGGCCACCACCATCCGACCTGCGCACGCGGGATCGGCCGGGGTCGTTTGGTCTGAAGCCACCCCCGGCGCGAGCCCCGCGAAAGCGGATGGGCTCGCCTGAGACCGGGGCCCATCCGTCGAACCCGAACCCCAAAAAGGGACCGACGATGATCTTCTCCGCCCTTCGCCAAACCGCGCCGCGCCTTGCCGCGCGCCTGCGCCTCGCTTAAGCGCTCCGCCATGTCCGAAGCTTCCCAACGCCCCGAAGCCCGCAGCCCGCGCGGCTTTGTCGACCGCCGCGCCCGCGACCTCGCCGCCGAGCGCGAGATCCTGACCCGCGTCTCCGCCGTCTATGAACGCTACGGTTTCGAGGCCCTGGATACGGGCGCCTTCGAATATGCCGATGCGCTCGGCAAGTTCCTGCCGGACGCCGATCGTCCGAACGAGGGCGTCTTCGCCCTGCAGGACGACGACGAGCAGTGGATGGCCCTGCGCTATGACCTGACCGCGCCCCTGGCGCGGTTCGTGGCCCAGACCTGGGAGACCCTGCCCAAGCCGTTCCGCCGCTACGCCTTCGGACCGGTCTGGCGGAACGAGAAGCCGGGTCCCGGCCGGTTCCGTGAATTCGTGCAGTGTGACGCCGACACGGTGGGCTCGTCCCGCCCCGAGGCCGACGCCGAGATCATCGCCATGGCGGCCGAGGGCCTGGGCGCGGCGGGCCTGCCCACCGGCGGCTATGTGGTCAAGATCAACAACCGCAAGCTCCTGAACGGCCTGCTGGCCACGGCCGGGGTGTCGAGCGAGGGCCAGAAGCTGGCCGTGCTGCGGGCGGTGGACAAGCTGGATCGCCTGGGCGCCGACGGCGTGCGCCTGCTGCTGGGCGAGGGCCGCAAGGACGAGAGCGGCGCCTTCACCAAGGGCGCCGGCCTGGACGCCAAGGCCGCCGAGGCCGTGCTGGCCTTCACCGCCGCCGGCGCCGCCAGCCGCAGTGAGACCCTGGACGCTATCGCGCGCGTGATCGGCGGCTCGGCCGAGGGCGACGAGGGCCTGGCCGAACTGGCCCGGATCGATGCGGCGCTGAAGGGGCTGGGCGTGGGCGCCGACCAGGCGGTGTTCGATCCGTCGGTCGTGCGCGGGCTGGAATACTATACCGGCGCGGTCTTCGAGGCCGAGCTCCTGCTGCAGACCACCGACGACAAGGGCGAGCCGGTGCGGTTCGGCTCGGTGGGCGGCGGCGGCCGCTATGACGACCTGGTCGCCCGGTTCACCGGGGAGCGGACCCCGGCCACCGGCTTCTCCTTCGGCGTGTCGCGCCTGGCCTCGGCCCTGCGCGCGGCGGGCCGCAACCTGGGCCGCGAGGTGCGCGGCCCGGTGGTGGTCATCGCCTTCTCCCAGGACGACATGGGCGAGTACTTCAAGCTGGTGGGCGAACTGCGCGCCGCCGGCATCCCGGCCGAGGTCTATCTTGGCGCATCGGGCATGAAGGCCCAGATGAAGTACGCTGACAGACGCCTGTCACCGGCGGCGATCATGCTGGGCGGCGACGAGGTCGCCGCGGGCACGGTGACGGTGAAGGACCTGGACCTGGGCCGTGAACTGTCCGCGGGCGTCACCGACAACGCCGCCTGGCGCGCCGAGCGTCCGGGCCAGCAGACCATCCCGCGCGCCGAGCTGATCCCGGCCCTGCGCCGCATCCTGGAGGCCTAGAGCCATGCGCGCCGAGCCCATGGTCCCGCCCGATCGCCTGGCCGCCCTGCGCGCGCCGTTCCTGGCGACGGGCGCAGAAGCCGTCGACGCCCCGCTGCTGCAACCGCTGGGCCTCTTGCTGGACCTGGCGGGCGAGGCGCTGCGGGCGCGGCTGTTCGTGGTTCAGGCCGAGGGCGGCGCCGAGCTGTGCCTGCGGCCCGACTTCACCGTGCCCGTGGCGCGGCTGCATCTGGACCGGAGCGCGAGCGCCGGGCGCTACATGTACGAGGGCAAGGTGTTCCGCGCCGCGCCCGAGGGCGCCGACCAGGCCGAGGAGTTCCTGCAGATCGGCCTGGAGCAGTTCGACGCCGGCGGCGGCGACGCCGAGGCGGCCGATGCGGGCGTCGTGGCCGTGGCCTGGCGCG
>NZ_JBHTLQ010000100.1:0-5769 GCF_042679085.1 Phenylobacterium conjunctum
CACCGCCACCGGGCGCGGGGCCGCCGCCGGGACCGCCGGTGATCGGCTCGCCGGCCTGCAGCCGCTTGAGCGCTTCCTCAGGGCCCGGCAGATCGGCGGCGTAGGCCAGCCGGATCAGCGCCATGTCCACTGCCGCGGCGGCGTCCGGGGCCCGGCGCACCTCCTCGTGGGCGCGCAGCAGCATCTGCCAGATGCGCGACAGCGAGCCGGCCGACACCGCCGCCCCCACCGCGGCCAGCCGGGCGGCCTGCTCCTTGGGCAGGACCAGGGCCTGGGGACCGATGGCCTTGGCGACCGAGGCCCCATGAGCGTGGTCCAGCAGGTCCAGCATCACCTGGCCCGGATCGGCGCCATAGCCATAGAGGGTGCGGAAGGTCTCGATGGCCGGGCCGGCCTCGCCGCGCATGATCTGTTCGAACAGGGCGATGGTCTGGGCCCGGTCGGCCAGGCCCAGCATGTCGCGGATCAGGGTCGCCGGGATGGTCTGGCCGGGATCGCCCTGGACGATCGCCTGGTCCAGCATCGACTGGGCGTCGCGCATGGAGCCCTCGGCGGCCCGGGCGATCAGCATCAGCCCCTCGGCCTCCACCCGCGCGCCCTCGCGCTCGCAGATCATCTCCAGGTTCTTGACGATGACCTCCGGCTCCACCCGGCGCAGGTCGAAGCGCTGGCAGCGGGACAGGATGGTCACCGGCACCTTGCGGATCTCGGTGGTGGCGAAGATGAACTTGGCGTGCGGCGGCGGCTCTTCCAGGGTCTTCAGCAGGGCGTTGAACGCCCCCGTCGAGAGCATGTGCACTTCGTCGATGATGTAGACCTTGTAGCGCGCCTCGACGGGGGCGTAGCGCACCCCGTCCAGCAACTCGCGCATGTCGGCCACGCCGGTGCGGCTGGCGGCGTCCAGCTCGAGGACGTCCATGTGCCGGCCCTCGATGATGGCGCGGCAGTGCCGGCCTTCCTGGGCCAGGTCCAGGCTGGGCTCGTGGACGGTGTCGGTCTCGTAGTTCAGCGCCCGGGCCAGGAGGCGCGCCGTGGTGGTCTTGCCGACCCCGCGCACCCCCGTGAGCATGAAGGCGTGGGCGATCCGGCCCGAGGAGAAGGCGTTGCGCAGGGTGCGCACCATCGCCTCCTGGCCGTACAGGTCCTCGAAGGACCTGGGCCGGTATTTGCGGGCGATGACGGTATAGGCGGCCGATTGCTCGCCCTCCTGCCCCGCAACAGGCGCAGGCGCTGGCGGCGGCGCGGGCGACGCCCCGAACATGTCAGCGGTGTTGGGATCGCGCTCCGGCGGCTCGTCGCCGGGTTCAGACCAGGGCGGAATGTCTTCGTCTGCCATGAACGCCCGGGGGGTAAGATAGGGTGGAGACCGGACAACGACCCGAAACGTGACTCGTTACGGCTGCTTCCTTCCGGACCTGACCGGGTTGGCGAGGCGTCCGCCCGTCGCCGATCTCCGCCCCCTATATCGCGACCTTGAGGGTCGCGCGCAAGCGTGGGCTCGATTAGAACGGTGGACATGTCCCTGACCGCCTTCCAGAACACCTTCGCCGGCAACCCGCTGAACCGCGCCAGCGAGCGCCGCAATGACGTCGCCTGGCTCACCGAACAGCTTCGTTCCCAAGACGCCCTGGCCATCGCCGTCTGGAACGGCAAGCCCTTTGTCGAGACCACCAAGGACGGCGGGATCCAGATCGCCTACCTGCCCGCCCGCATGGCCGAGGACCTGGCCGGCGGCGGCGAACGCCTGCTGTTCATGGGCCTGTGGAAGGACACGCCGATCTTCGCCGTCGACCTGGAGGGCGCGGCCGATCCGGGCGACGGGCCGCTGAACGGCCTGGGCCGGTTCGAGGACCTGCGGGCCATCGCCCTGCGCCTGCCGGCCACCGACGCCGCCATCGTGGCCACGGCCAAGGGGATGTTCGAGTGGCGGCGCAAGCACAAGCACTGCTCGGCCTGCGGCGAACCCAGCCAGGTGGCCGAGGGCGGCTGGAAGCGCGTCTGCCCGGCCTGCAACGCCGAGCACTTCCCGCGCACCGACCCCGTGGTGATCATGCTGGCGGTGCACCAGGACCGCTGCATGCTGGGCCGCCAGGAGATCTGGCCGAAGGGCATGTTCTCGGCCCTGGCCGGCTTCCTGGAGCCCGGCGAATCCATCGAGGAGGCCTGCGCCCGCGAGCTTGAGGAAGAGGCCGGCCTGAAGACCCTGTCTGTGGCCTATCACTCAACCCAGCCCTGGCCCTATCCGTCCTCGCTGATGATCGGCCTGATCGCCCAGGTGGCCGACGACGACGCGACGCCTGACCAGACCGAGCTCTCTGAAGTGCGATGGTTCACCAAGGCCGAGGCCCGCGCCCTGATCGCCGGCGAGGTTCCCGCCACCTTCGCCCCGCCGCCGATGGCCATCGCCCACCAGCTGATCAAGGCCTGGGCGGAGAGCTGACCCTCTTGCCAAGCTGCTGACAGGAAGCTGTCAGCAGCGGCGGTCTAGAGCTTTCCGCAGACCTCTTGAGCGGAGACCTCCCATGTCGAACGACCTCGTCCTCTACACCCATCCCATGTCCCGGGGCCGCGTGGCGCGCTGGCTGCTGGAGGAGATCGGCCAGCCCTATCGGGCCGAGCTGCTGGAGTACGGCACGACCATGAAGGGGGCCGACTATCTGGCGATCAACCCGATGGGCAAGGTCCCCGCCCTGCGCCACGGGGACACGATCGTCACCGAGAGCGCCGCCATCTGCGCCTACCTGGCCGACGCCTTCCCGCAGGCCGGCCTCGCCCCGGCCCCGACCTCTCCGGCCCGTGGCGCCTATTACCGCTGGCTTTTCTTCGCCGCGGCGCCGATGGAAAACGCCATGGTCACCCGCAATTTCGGGCTGAACACCACCGGCGACCAGCAGCGCATGGCCGGCTGGGGCAGCTATGACCTCGCGGTCGACACCCTGGAGAAGGCCGTGGCCGGACGTGAATTCCTGGCCGGCGACCGATTCAGCGCCGCCGATCTCTACGTCGCGGGCCTGCTGGGCTGGGGCCTGAGCACCGGCGGCCTGCCGCCGCGCCAGGCTTTCCAGGACTTCGCCGGGCGTCATGCTTCGCGTCCCGCCGCAGTCCGGGCCCGGGAACTGGACGACAAGCTGTTGGCCGCCTAGCGCCGAAGCTGGATCATCACCTCGATGTCCTCGCCCGCCTGCTTGCGCCTTTGCATGCGGGCGTAGCCGAGGGCCTCGGAGAGGTCCTTGACGAACTGGGCGATGGGCCCCCCGTGCAGACCGCGCACCCGGATCACATAGGGCGGCGGCAGGGTGCTCATCGTTCCCCAGATCATGGAATCCACGAAGGACTCGATGGAGTTGCCGTGACCCGGCAGGGCGCGGATCTCGTCCTGCAGCACGGCGCAGAAGGCTTTGACGTCCTTGCAGGCGCCGCCGTCGATCTCGATGGTGCGCATCAGACGCGGGTCCGGAACGGGTCGGCGGGATAGACGCCCAGGATCTCGAAGCGTTCGGAGAAGAACTGCAGTTCTTCAAACGCCAGCGCCATGCCCCGGTCCTCGGGCCGGCCGTCGACCTCGGCGTAGAAGAAGGTCGCCGTGAAGGCGCCGTTCTCCATGTAGCTCTCCAGCTTGGTCATGTTGACGCCGTTGGTCGCAAACCCGCCCAGCGCCTTGTAGAGCGCCGCCGGCAGGTTACGAACCCGGAAGACGAAGCTGGTGACGCAGGGATCGGTGAAGGCCGGCGCCGGCGGGTTCGGGTCCGCCGTCATCACCAGGAAGCGGGTCGTGTTGTGGTGCTCGTCCTCGATGTCGCGCGCCAGGATCTCCAGGCCGTAGAGCTCGGCCGACAGGGCCGGCGAGATGGCGGCCCGCTTCGGGTCCGGGTTGGCGGCGAGCAGCTTGGCGGCCAGCGCCGTGTCGCCCACGGCCTCGGTGCGCAGCTTCATGGCCCGCAGCGACCGGCGGCACTGGACCAGCGCGATCGGCATGGACTGCACGACCTCGATGTCCTCCAGCTTCGCCCCCGGATTGGCCATCAGCTGGAAGTGGATCGGCTTGAAGCGCTCGCCGATGATCTTCAGGCCGGAATTGGGCAACAGGTGGTGCACGTCGGCGACCCGGCCGGCGATGGAGTTCTCCACCGGGATCATGCCCAGCTGGCAGTCGCCGGACTTGATGGCCTCGAACGCCTCCTCGAAGGTCGGGTGCGGAACCGGCGTCATGTCCGGGAAGGCCGCGAGGCAGGCCTCGTGGCTGTTCGCGCCCAACTCGCCCTGGAAGGCGATACGACCCTTTTCCATGCTCATCCTTTCAGGCTGCGGGCGAAGGCCCGGGCCCGTTCCAAGTCGGCGGGGTTGTCCACCGAGATGGGCGTGGCGTCCACCACCGCCGCCCAGATTGTCATGCCGAGCTCCATGGCCCGCAGCTGCTCCAGCTTCTCGCGCTTCTCCAGCGGCGAGGGCGGGGCGGCGGTGAAGCGCAGCAGGGCCTCGCGCCGATAGGCGTAGATGCCGTGGTGATGCCAGACCGGCGCATCGCCATAGAGGGCCGAGCGCGTGAAATAGAGGGCGCGGCCGGAGCGGCCGTCCGGCTGCATGGCCAGGACCGCCTTGACCATGTCCGGGTTGGTGCGCACCGCCGGCGAGGTCTCCGCCTCGACGATGGTCGCCACATCACAACCGGGCTCGCGGGCCAGCAGGGCGGCGCAGTCGGTGAGCGCCGAGGCCTCCACGAAGGGCATGTCGCCCTGCAGGTTGATGATCACGTCATGGCGGCCGTCGGGATCGAGCTCGCCCAGCGCCGCCACCAGGCGGTCCGAGCCCGAGGGCAGGTCCGGATCGGTGAGCACGGCGCGGCCGCCCGCGGCCTCCACCACCCGGACGATCTCCGAATCACCCGCCGCAACCGCCACGGGACCGATGCCGGCGGCCTGCGCCTGACGCAGAACCCGGACGATCATGGGCAGGCCCTCAATGTCCGCGAGGGGCTTGTTGGGCAGGCGAGTGGCCGCCAATCTGGCGGGGATGATGACGATCGGGTTCATGAGCCCCCCGGAGCGACCAACTGGCCGGTTGCGCGAGCGCCGGTAGCGTGTAAGAGACGCGGGCGCAATAAGGGGGCGGGGAATCCCGCGCTGACGCCGGCCTTAGCGGCCGGCCGCTGAGAGGGCCGATTTTAGGACGATGAGCGACCTTACGTTCAACAAGATCGCCGGCGCCGTTCTGGCGACGGGTCTGGCCATTGTCGGCCTGCGTGAATTGTCTTCCGGGATTTTCGCCCAGAAGGCGCCGGAAAAGCCCGGCTACGCCATCGAGGTGGCGGAAGAGGGTGGTGAAGGTGCGGCCGCGGCCGACCTGCCGCCCGACTGGGGCACGGTTCTGCCGGCCGCCGATGTGAAGGCGGGCGAGGCGGTGTTCGCCAAGTGCAAGTCCTGCCACAACGCGGACAACGGCGGCGCCAACGGCACCGGCCCGAACCTGTGGGGCGTCCAGGGCCGCAAGCCCGGCAGCCACGGCGGCTTCGCCTATTCGGCCGCCATGGTCGACTTCGGCAACAAGAACCCGGTGTGGGACTTCGACCACATGAACGAGTTCCTGAAGGGCCCGCAGAAGTACGTGGTCGGCACCAAGATGGGCTTCGTCGGCCTGAAGAAGGTCGAAGACCGCATCAACATCATCGCTTACCTGCACGCCCAGGGCGGCACCATTCCGATCCCGGCGCCGAAACCGGCGGCGGCCGCCGCGGCTCCTGCCGATGCGGCTGCGGCCCCGGCCGCCGAGGGC
>NZ_JBHTLQ010000101.1:0-2500 GCF_042679085.1 Phenylobacterium conjunctum
GATCTTTGGGTGCGGGGACAGGATTTGAACCTGTGACCTTCAGGTTATGAGCCTGACGAGCTACCGGGCTGCTCCACCCCGCGGTGGTGTGGTGATCGTGAAAGAAGGGTGTTGGGTTGCATCCGTTTGGTAGACCTGGCGGCGACCTACTCTCCCGCGCCTTAAGACGAAGTACCATCGGCCCAGAGAGGCTTAACGACCGAGTTCGGAATGGGATCGGGTGGGGACCTCTCGGCATAGCCACCAGGTCAACGAAACGGATGCGTTGAACGAGAAGACATCGTCATTGATTGACGGACAAAGCGCTTTAGTCATGGGTTTGACTAAGAACGATCAAGCCTATCGAGCGATTAGTACCAGTAAGCTGCATGCCTCGCGGCACTTCCACACCTGGCCTATCAACGTGGTGGTCTACCACGGCTCTCGGCGAAGCCTTGTTTTGAGGTTAGTTTCCCGCTTAGATGCTTTCAGCGGTTATCTATTCCACACTTAGCTACCCTGCTGCGCGGCTGGCGCCACGACAGGTCCACCAGAGGTGTGTCCATCCCGGTCCTCTCGTACTAGGGACAGATCCTCTCAAGCTTCGTACACCCACGGCAGATAGGGACCAAACTGTCTCACGACGTTCTGAACCCAGCTCACGTACCACTTTAATCGGCGAACAGCCGAACCCTTGGGACCTGCTCCAGCCCCAGGATGTGATGAGCCGACATCGAGGTGCCAAACTTTGCCGTCGCTGTGGACGCTTGGGCAAAATCAGCCTGTTATCCCTAGAGTACCTTTTATCCGTTGAGCGATGGCCCTTCCATGCAGAACCACCGGATCACTATGGCCGACTTTCGTCTCTGATCGACTTGTCAGTCTCTCAGTCAGGCGAGCTTATGCCATTGCACTCGACGAGCGATTTCCGACCGCTCTGAGCTCACCATCGCGCGCCTCCGTTACACTTTGGGAGGCGACCGCCCCAGTCAAACTACCCGCCACGCCATGTCCCGGACCCGGATAACGGGTCTCGGTTAGACGTCAACGACAACAAGGGTGGTATTTCAAGGTTGGCTCCCCCGGAACTGGCGCCCCGGATTCATAGCCTCCCACCTATCCTACACATGTTGTCGCTAACGCCAAGGCGAAGCTATAGTAAAGGTTCATAGGGTCTTTCCGTCTGACCGCGGGAACCCCGCATCTTCACGGGGAATTCAATTTCGCTGAGCCTATGCTGGAGACAGTGGGGAAGTCGTTACGCCATTCGTGCAGGTCGGAACTTACCCGACAAGGAATTTCGCTACCTTAGGACCGTTATAGTTACGGCCGCCGTTTACCGGGGCTTCAATTCGGAGCTTGCACCCCTCCTTTTAACCTTCCGGCACCGGGCAGGCGTCAGACCCTATACGTCGCCTTACGGCTTCGCAGAGCCCTGTGTTTTTGATAAACAGTCGCTACCCCCTGGCCTGTGCCACTCTGCAAAGGTTGCCCTAAGCAGAGTCACGCTTATCCCGAAGTTACGCGTGCAATTTGCCGAGTTCCTTCAGCATAGTTCTCTCAAGCGCCTTGGTATACTCTACCTGTCCACCTGTGTCGGTTTCGGGTACGGTCTCCGTTGGAGTTATTTCCAGGAACCCCTTCACTGCCAGGACAATCCAATAAGCCCTGACAATTTACGGCATTCGTCACTTCCAACTGGCTCAGGAATATTCACCTGATTCCCATCGACTACGCCTTTCGGCCTCGCCTTAGGGGCCGGCTAACCCTGCGCAGATTAGCTTTACGCAGGAACCCTTGGACTTTCGGCGAGAGTGTCTCTCACACTCTTTGTCGCTACTCATGTCAGCATTCTCACTTCCGATACCTCCAGCAAGGCTCACGCCTTACCTTCACAGGCTTACGGAACGCTCCGCTACCGCGTGCTTGCGCACACCCATACCTTCGGCGAACGGCTTTAGCCCCGTTACATTTTCCGCGCAGGATCGCTTGACCAGTGAGCTGTTACGCTTTCTTTAAATGATGGCTGCTTCTAAGCCAACATCCTGGTTGTCAAAGCAATCCCACATCGTTTCCCACTTAGCCGTTACTTGGGGGCCTTAGATGATGGTTAGGGTTGTTTCCCTTTTCACGACGGACGTTAGCACCCGCCGTGTGTCTGCCAGATAGTTCTCTTAGGTATTCGGAGTTTGGTTAGAATTGGTACAGCTCGCGCCGCCCGCATCCATCCAGTGCTCTACCCCCTAAGGAATTCGTCTGACGCACTACCTAAATAGTTTTCGCGGAGAACCAGCTATGTCCAGGTTTGATTGGCCTTTCACCCCTATCCACAAGTCATCCCAGAATTTTTCAACATTCACGGGTTCGGTCCTCCAGCTGGTGTTACCCAGCCTTCAACCTGCTCATGGATAGATCACCTGGTTTCGGGTCGTCATGCGACGTACTTATTCGCCCTATTCAGACTCGCTTTCGCTGCGCCTACACCTAACGGCTTAAGCTTGCACGGCACATGAAGTCGCTG
>NZ_JBHTLQ010000102.1:0-4734 GCF_042679085.1 Phenylobacterium conjunctum
CTGATCCACGCGCTGTACGCCGCGTAAGCGACGGCGACGCGGCCGGCGCCGCTCGCCATCGGTTTTTGCACAGCCTGGGGGGGCGCCCCCCGCAGAAGGG
Source organism: Phenylobacterium conjunctum (assembly GCF_042679085.1). Lineage (NCBI taxonomy): Bacteria > Pseudomonadati > Pseudomonadota > Alphaproteobacteria > Caulobacterales > Caulobacteraceae > Phenylobacterium > Phenylobacterium conjunctum. The sequence continues at coordinate 101 of NZ_JBHTLQ010000102.1, forward strand.
GTAGACGGAGACGCCCGGCCGGCTCCGGCTCAGGGGAAACTTCCCCCTCTACCCTTCTGGCTACGTAACCCGCGTATAGGTCTTGCCGTCCAACACCCGCTGCACTTGATCCGTATTCTGAGCCCCGATGCGCAGTGCGATCTCCTCGGCCGAATGGCCTTCCGCCAGCTCGCGGATCGCGCGGACCTGCTCGACGGAAAGCCGGCCGTCCCGCCCGCAGATTTGCGCCACGGCCCAGGCGTCGTCCTTCCACTTCTCCGACACCCACGGCGCCGGCAGGCCCTTGCGCGGGTGCGCCTTCAGCCACTCGGCGACGATGCGGTCCCGTTCGTCCGGCAGGGGGACCAACCGCTCGGACAGCATCCCGTTCTCCCGCAGGTATCTCAGGCCGGATTTGCCGCCGGGGATCATGTTCAGCCGCCGCTCGTCCTCCCAATGCCCGCCGACCAGGTACTCTTCGCTGGCGTACAGCTGCTCCAGGTCCTCGGTGATCCCCATGACCTTATGATGGATGTAGGTGACCCGCCCCGCGGCCAGTTCCTCGCGCAGCTTGCGATGGAAGAGCAGGGGACTGCCGGTCTCCATCGCCCTGCGATGCTCGGCCCAGCGCGCCTGCCAGGTGCGGGTGGTGACGCCGACGTAGAAATAGCCGTCGTCGGGATAGGAACCGCCGTCGCCGAAGATGTGCTGGTAGAGCACATAGGCCTTCTTCGGCCAGGTCTTCGGCGCCAGCAGCAAGGTCGCCGGCGTCGAGAAGAGCGTGGCGGGCTCCTTGACGCCGGCGACGCGACCGGAGGTCTGGCCCATCGCCGCGGCCGTCAGGAGCGCCTGGTCCTCGACGACGTCCACCCGGATCTGCGGCCGCAGCGCCAGTTCGCCGTCTTCGAGCGGCCGGCCCGAAGCCATGGCGGAGCTTCCCACCATCCGATGTCCTTGCCGCAGCCGCTCCTGCGGCGCCACGAACATCGGGCGCCCCGGCAGGGCGATCACATGCGCCACGGGGATGAACTGCCCTGGTTTCACGCGCACAAGACCGTCTTCACGCCGAGCGGACGCCAGCCAATGGGCCCCGTAGTTCGAACGCGTCCAGCTCTGCAGCAGCGCCTCCAGCTCGCGTACGCGGCGATGCATGACCTTCGGGGCCAGGTGCTCCCACCACTGGCGATTGATCGATACCAACAATCCTCTCCGAGCCGGCGCCGGACGCGAGCCTAGCCCCGGCTGAGCATCGATTGCAGGACCTTGAGCGCCCGGGCGCGTTCCTCGGCCGTCAGCGGCGCAAGAAGACCGATCACGTCCGAGAGCGCCTCGTCGGCCTCTTCCTGCGCCAACGGGTGAGGGAAGAAATCTCGCACCGGCGTCTTCAGCGTGCGCGCGAGGGCTTCCAAGGTCCTGAAGCTCGGCGCGCGGGCGCCCCGCTCGACCACCCCGATATATTGCTCGGTGAGACCGACCGCCTCCGCGAGCGCCGCCTGGGTGAGGCCCACGCGTTCCCGGTGCATGCGGATGGCGCGTCCGACCGACTTCTGAAGCCTCACAATCTCTCCCCACGACTCGCGGGGAGAGCCAATCATTATGAGCGCCCGGCGATGAGCGACCGGTAGTGATGGTGGAATGACTTAAAGTTTGCCTTTCGCTTACCTCCGCGTGTTAATCGCCTCGGCAATCACCCTGGGGACGTGCAGTCTCTTGAGCGCCGAAGTGTACTTGGAGCAAAGCTGTCCAGCGCGACCGCGTGAGCAGTGTTGAGGAGGCGCGAGACAAATGATCGACGCACCGAACCCGGTTGACGTTCATGTCGGCCGACGTGTGCGCCTGCGGCGCAGGGAACTTGGCGTCAGCCAAGCCTGGCTTGCAGATCGTCTGGGGCTGACCTTTCAGCAGATCCAGAAATACGAGCGCGGCGCAAACCGCATCAGCGCCTCCAAGCTTTACGCGATCGCCAAGCTCCTCGAGGTCCCGATCACCTATTTTTTCGAGGGCTTGGATGACCCGGCCACGCCGACGGGACGGCAATACGCCCAAGCCTTCACCGGCGTCGTCGAAGAGCTGCTCGCCGAGCCCAACGGTCCGCAGCTGGCCGAAGCCTTTCTAAGCATCCGCCGGCGCAGCATCCGCAAAGGGCTCGCCGAGCTCGCGCCGGCGATCGCGGCGAACGACCAGGCCCAGGCGCCGGACAATGACCGTGAGGCCGCCCAATGACCTGGCGCGACGCCCTTCTTATCGCGCCGATCGTCTTCGTCGGCCTGATAGTGGCCGCGTTCGGGCTCTTTCCCGACGATAGGCGTGATTGGACGCTCTGGGCCAGCACCGCCGCCTCGGCCGCCTCGGCCGCCTCGATCAAGCCCCGTTGATCGCCGCAAACCGACACTTCAGGGCGCCCCCCGTCCTGGAGCCGGCTATGCCGACGCTTCGGGCTCGGCGTAGGACCGCCGCTTCAGCGGTCTGCGGCCGGGGCGAAGTCGACGATTTCGCCAGCGCCGTCGCGTACGACAACGCGGAACGAGACGCGCCGCCCAACGCGGGCTTCGTCGACCAGTGTCCGCCGCGCGCGGAAGGTCATGACCATGGCCGGCCAGTCGGAGGCGGTGAGCTAGTGGTGTCGTATGGCGATCGTCAGGCGGACGGGATCGACGGCGACGATCTCGTCCTCTCCGGCTTCGCTGCCGAATTCCGAGAGAATGGGGCCGACCGAAGTCCCATGGTCGGGGTCGATGCGCGCGATGCGGGCGTGGTCAAGAGCCTCGGGCGTCCCGTTGACAGTGGAGCGGTCACAGGCGCTCATCGACAAGGCTGACATCGCGATCGGCAGGAGGCTGTGACTTGGCCTTGGCTTGCGACGTCGCGGCAGACCTCCTCGACGATGAGGGGACTAGGACCGCGGGGCATCGGGTTCATGGTGCTTGCAGAGGGCGTGGTCACTGAGCACCTCGATGACCCGGCAGTCGGCCGCCTGCCCACGGCAGGCGGAGTCCACCATCCGCTTCAGTTCGGCCCGCAGCGCCTGCAGCTGCCGGATCTTCACCGTAACGGCCTCGAGCTGCTGTGCGGCCAGGACATTTGCCTGTTCACACGAGCGGTTGGGATGATCCGAAAGGTCCAAGAGGTCGCGGATGGCCTCGACCGAAAAACCCAGTTGGCGCGCGTGCTTGATGAAGCCCAGCCGGTCCACCGTCGCCTGGTCGTACACGCGCCGGTCGTTCGCCGTCCGCACCGGATCGGGAAGTAGCCCGATCCCTTCGTAGAACCGGATGGTCGGGACCTTGACCCCCGTGGCCTTCGCCAAGCCACCGATCGGCATCATCGACATCGTCAGCTCCGAAACCTGGCGCCCAAATAAGCACTTGATCCTCTACCTACTAGAGGATGCAGGCTGGCGAAATGTCCTCCTGTTCCTCAGGCCCTGCTCAACTCCAGGCCGCCGGCTCCGCCGGGTGCTGCGGCGCTACCATGGTCTTCGACGGCGCGTCGCCGGCCTATCGGCGGGTCCTGGCTTGCGTGATCGCGATCAACCTGATCGGGTTCGGCGTCGTGGCCGTGGGCGCTCTGCTGGCGGGTTCCGCGGCGCTGGCGGCGAACACCCTCGACTTCGCCGCCGATGCGGGCACCTACGCCCTGAGCCTCTGGGCCATCGGCAAGAGCGCGCAGGTCCGGGCCGCCGCCGCGCTCTTCAAAGGCGGCAGCTTGGCGGTGATGGCGCTGGCGATCCTCGGCTTCGCCGTGTGGCGCGCCCTGACGGGCGCAATGCCCGACGCAGGGGCGATCACTGGACTGGGCCTCTTCGGCGCCGCGGCCAACCTCGTGGCGGCCCTGCTGTTGGTGCGATACCGCCAGGGCGACGCGAACGTGCGCTCGGTCTGGCTCTGCACCCGGAACGACCTGATCCAGTGCGTCGCCGTCGCGGCGACCGGGCTGGTCGTCGCGCTGACCGGCTCGCGTTGGCCGGACCTTGCTGTCGGCGTGCTGCTTGCAGCCGTCTTCCTGCGCTCGGCTTGGCAGATCACCGCGCAAGCCCTGCGTGAGTCCAAGCCCGAAGGCCGCGGCGGGCAGGGTGATACTATAACACATTCCCCTTCCGCAGTGGGCCCGGTATAGAGACCATGATGATCGGGACGGCGATCCGCTGCGAAGCCTTCTGGGCAAGCGCGCCAACCCCCCACCTTTCGGCGGGGGATGCGCCGCGCGTGGTCAGGCGGCAGACGCGCTCAGCCGTTCGCGGCCGGCCAGTCCGACAGGATCAGTGGATGCGCCTAGCATTGGCCTGGGCGCTTGCCTTTGCGCTGTGCCTGACGACGATCGTTTCGGGCGCGGCCGCGCACGAGACGGTCGAACTGGGCGCAGCGCCGGCCGCCGTCGAGGCGCTCAAGATCACCGACGCGCCGTCGAAGCAAGAAGCGCCCAAGAAGCTCCTCTTCGCCATGGTCTGCACGGGCCATTGCGCTGCGCATGCCTTCGCGATGCCTTCGACGGCGGCGGCGCCGGTTCTCGTACCCGTGGTGCGAGCGGGATGGCCTGTGCTGGACGATCAGTGGGCGCAGGTGACGCGCCCGTCGCGCTTGGAGCGGCCCCCCCGAGCCTGATGCGGACCTCGGCGCCGTTCGGCGCCTGACGCCTTGCATCTGGATCATCGGGGA
>NZ_JBHTLQ010000103.1:0-4194 GCF_042679085.1 Phenylobacterium conjunctum
AAGCCCGCGCCGCCGCGCCGGCCGCCGCGCCTGCGCCCTCGGCCCCGCGTGAGATCCACGAACGCGAACAGCGCGTGCGCATGACCCGCCTGCGCCAGACCATCGCGCGCCGCCTGAAGGAAGCTCAGAACGCCGCGGCGATGCTGACGACTTTCAACGAGGTCGACATGACCAACGTCATGGCCCTGCGCAACCAGTACAAGGACGTGTTCGAGAAGAGCCACGGCGTGAAGCTGGGCTTCATGTCGTTCTTCGTGAAGTCGGTGGTCCAGGCGCTGAAGCACGTGCCGGACGTCAACGCCGAGATCGACGGCACGGACATCATCTACAAGAACCACTACGACATCTCGGTCGCCGTCGGCACCGAGAAGGGTCTGGTCACCCCGGTGGTCCGCGACGCCGACGCCATGAGCCTGGCCGACATCGAAAAGGCCATCGGCGCCCTGGGCAAGAAGGCCCGTGACGGCCAGCTGTCCATGGACGACCTGCAGGGCGGCACCTTCACCATCTCGAACGGCGGGGTCTATGGCTCGCTGATGTCGACACCGATCCTGAACCCGCCGCAGTCGGGCATCCTGGGCATGCACAAGATCCAGGAACGGCCGATGGTGGTGAACGGCCAGATCGTGGCGCGTCCGATGATGTACCTGGCGCTCAGCTACGACCACCGGATCGTCGACGGCCAGGGCGCCGTGACCTTCCTGGTCAAGGTCAAGGAAGCCATCGAAGACCCGCAACGCCTGCTGCTGGACCTGTAAGACCATGGCTTCGTACGACGTCATCATCATCGGCGGCGGCCCCGCCGGCTACAACGCGGGCATCCGCGCCGGCCAGCTGGGCCTGAAGGCCGCGGTGGTCGAGAAGCGCGGCACGCTGGGCGGCACCTGCCTGAACGTCGGCTGCATGCCGTCCAAGGCCCTGTTGCATGCCTCCGAGCTCTATGAAGCCGCGGCGGGCAAGGACTTCGCCACCCTCGGCATCGAGGTGAAGCCGACCCTGAACCTGGTCCAGATGATGGCCCAGAAGGCCGAGTCGGTGACCCAGCTGACCAAGGGCATCGAGTTCCTGTTCAAGAAGAACAAGGTCGACTGGGTGAAGGGCATGGGCAAGATCGCCGGCCCCGGCAAGGTCGAGGTGACCGCCGAGGACGGCTCGACCACCCTGCTCGAAGCCAAGAACATCGTCATCGCCACCGGCTCGGAGCCTTCGGGCCTGCCGGGCGTGGTGGTGGACAACAAGCGCATCGTGGATTCCACCGGCGCCCTGTCCCTGCCGGAAGTGCCGAAGTCGCTGATCGTGATCGGCGCGGGCATCATCGGCCTGGAGCTGGGTTCTGTGTGGCGTCGCCTGGGCGCCGAGGTGACGGTGATCGAGTATCTCGACCGCATCACCCCCGGCATGGACGCCGAGACCGCCAAGACCTTCCAGCGCTCCCTGACCAAGCAAGGCATGAAGTTCAAGCTGGGGTCCAAGGTCACGGGCGCCAAGACCTCCAAGACCGGCGTGTCGCTCACCGTCGAGCCGGCGGCCGGCGGCGAGGCCGAGACCCTGCAGGCCGACTATGTGCTGCTGGCCATCGGCCGGCGGCCCTATACCTTCGGCCTCGGCCTGGAGACCGTGGGCGTCGAGCTCGACAAGCGCGGCTTCATCCCCACCGACCACTTCAAGACCTCGGCGCCGGGCGTTTGGGCCATCGGCGACGCGATCCTGGGGCCGATGTTGGCCCACAAGGCCGAAGAAGACGCCGTGGCGGTGATCGAGATGATCGCCGGCAAGTACGCCCACGTGGACTATGACCTGGTCCCCAGCGTGGTCTATACGGCGCCGGAAGTCGCCTGGGTCGGCAAGACCGAGGAGCAGCTGAAGGAGGCGGGCGTGGCCTACAAGGCCGGCAAGTTCCCCTTCACCGCCAACAGCCGGGCCAAGATCAACCACGAGACCGACGGCTTCGTGAAGGTCCTGGCCGACGCCAAGACCGACGAGATCCTGGGCGTGCACATGATCGGCCCCCAGGTCGGCGAGATGATCGGCGAGTATTGCGTGGCCATGGCCTTCAAGGCCGCGTCGGAAGACGTGGCCCGGGTCTGCCACCCCCACCCGACCCGCTCCGAGGCCGGCCGGCAGGCCGCCATGGGCGTCGAGGGCTGGACCATGCAGGCCTGATCGCCACACTCGGGCGACAAGTTGAGCGGCGCTCCGAAAGGGGCGCCGCTTTTTCTTTGTCGGTTCGGCAAAGCCGGTAGTCTGTCGCCCAAGAAAAAGACCTGGGGAGTGAGACGACGTGACCTTCAAGGATCCCGAGATCGGCGCCGTGCGCGAGCTGCTGGCCGGCATGGGCGGGGACGGCTTGGCCGGACCCATCGACTATCCGACCCGCCGGGCCGGCATGGACGCCTTCGGCGACATGAGCCCGCCGCCGGAAGGCTGCACGGTCGAGGCCGTCACCCTGGGCGGCCGCCCGGCCGAGAAGCTGACGCCCAAGGGCGCCGCCGCCGACAAGGTGCTGCTCTACTTCCACGGCGGGGCCTATTCCCTGGGCAGCCCCAAGAGCCACCGGGGCCTTGCCGCCCACCTGGCCGCGGGCGCCGGGGCCACCGCCTACACCTCGGACTACCGGCTGGCGCCGGAGCATCCCTATCCGGCGGCGGTGGAGGACGGCCTGGCCGCCTACAAGGCCCTACTGGAGCAGGGCGTCGCGCCCGCCCGCATCGTGATGGCAGGGGATTCGGCCGGCGGCGGCCTGACCCTGGCCACGGCGCTGGCGGCGCGGGACGCCGGCCTGCCGGCCGCGGCGGGCCTGTTCCTGATCAGCCCCTGGGCCAACATGACCACGGCCGGCGCCTCCTATGCGGTCAAGGAGGGCAAGGACCCGATGATCAGCACGGCCGGCATGGTCGACTCCGCGGCCACCTACCTGGCCGGCAAGCCCGATGACGTCCTGGCCTCGCCGGCGCGGGCCGACTTCACCGGCCTGCCGCCGATCCTGATCCATGTGGGCTCGGAAGAGGTGCTGATGTCGGACTCGGTCGCCGTCGCCCAGCAGGCGGGCCTGGCGGGCGTGGGCGCGCGCCTCGAAATCTGGCCGGAGATGATCCACGTCTGGCACGCCTTCTACATGATGCTGGGCGCCGGCCGGCGGGCGATCGCGCAGGCCGGGACCTGGATCGGGGAGCGGCTGTCCTGATCGTCCGCCGCGCCCGCCTCGAGGAGCTGCCGATCTGCGCGGCCCTCTATCAGCGGGTGCTGCGCGAGACCTTCACCTGGCTGCCGGCCTGGCGGCACAACGCCCAGGCCTTCCTGAACGATGCGCGGGTGGAGGAGGTCTATGTGGCCGTCGATGACGGCCGCATCCTGGGCCTCGCCGCCTATCACCGCCCCGGCGATTTCCTGCATTCGCTCTATGTGGCGGAGCGGGGCCGGGGCGTCGGCAAGGCCCTGCTGGGCCATGTGCTGCGGGTCTCTCGCGGCGGGGTGACGCTCAAGTGCCAGGCGGCCAATGCGGCGGCCATCGCCTTTTACCAGCACGAGGGCTGGGTGATCCGGGCGCGGGGCGTCGATCCCGGCCCGCTGGGCGTGCCGTGGGTGCTTATGGCGCCGGGCTGATCACGCAGCTCTGGCTTGCGTCCTGCGTATTGCTCACCATCATGGCGAAGCTTGGGGGGCCGACATGGATCAGGAACCTGAAATCTATCGGGTCGGGTTCTGGCGAGTCTTCGAGGGCCGCCAAGGGTCCTTCATTTGGCTGGGCCTTAGCCTTCTCGCCCTCCTCTTTGCAGCCCTCGTCCGGGGCTGGGTGGGAACCTTCCTGTCTTTCGGCGCGATCCTGGGCTTGGTTGGCTTCTCGGTCCACATGGCCTGGAGCCGCCGCACGCTGGAACTCTGGCCTGATCGCATAGTGCTGAAGGGCTTTCTCGAGCGGCGTGAGCTTCGTTGCCGGGATATCCAAGGGTACCGCCGGACCTCAAGATGGGTCCGGGTGGTGATGAGCCCGCCTGAGAAGGGGGTGTGGATCAGGCAGGAGGATCCCGGCGACGCCTTGGGGCTGTGGCTTGACCCTCTGATTGATCTGAACGCCGCCGATTTCCAGCGCCAGCATGAAGAATTCCTCGCCGACCCCGGGACTGTCAGGAATTTCGTGTGTGGGCGGGCATAATGGGAAAGAAGGAGACCTCCCATGGCCCGACGCAAAGAGCC
>NZ_JBHTLQ010000104.1:0-4087 GCF_042679085.1 Phenylobacterium conjunctum
GGCGCGGCCCCGACCACCGCGGCGGCCTGGGCCTGGACGGCGGCGTCCGGCGCGGGCGCCAGTTCGGCGGCGCGGGCGGCCAGCAGAGGCAGGTTCGCCTCGATAAAGGCGGTCGAGGCCTGGGCGTCGGCCACCTCCGGCCGCTCCAGGAGGGCGCGCAGCAGGGGCAGGTTGGTGTCGACCCCGGTGATCACGAACTCCCGCGCCGCCCGCTCGGCCTTGGCCAGCGCCACAGCCAGGTCCTCTGACGCCGAATGCACGATCAGCTTGGCGATCAGGGAATCGAAGGACGGACTGGTGGCGTAGCCGCCGCGGCCATAGCCATCGACGCGCACGCCAGGACCCGACGGCGGCTCATAGCGCAGGATCGTCCCGCCCCCGCCGCCGCTCAAGGTTCCGTCCGCCGACAGGGTCTCCAGGTTCACCCGCAGCTGGACGGCGGAGCCGCGCGGCGCCGGGATCTCGACCAGGCCCGCCTCAGCCAGGCTTGCGCCGCCGGCGATCCGCAGCTGGATCTCCACCAGGTCCAGGCCGGTGACGGCCTCGGTCACCGTGTGCTCCACCTGCAGCCGGGGGTTCACCTCCAGAAAGGCGCAGGTCTCGCGCCCATCGGCGTCCAGCAGGAACTCCACCGTCGCCAGGCCCTTGAGCTTCGCCGCCCGCGCCAGGGCCAGGGCGGCGTCGCGCAGCCGCGCCCGCACATCGGCTGGCACATGCGGGGCGGGCGCGATCTCGATGATCTTCTGGTGGCGGCGCTGCAGGGAGCATTCCCGATCATGCACCGCCACGACCTCGGCGCCGTCGCCCACCACCTGCACCTCGATATGCCGGGCGCGGCCGATATAGAGCTCGGCGTAGAGCCGAGGATCGCCGAAGGCGGCCTCCGCCTCGCGGGCGCAGAGTTCATAGGCGCCGGCCGGGTCCTCGCCGGCCGGGACCCGGCGCATGCCCTTGCCGCCGCCGCCGGCCACCGCCTTCAGCATGATGTCGCCTTCCGGCCCCTGCGCGTCCTGGAAGGCCCGCACCTGGGCCAGGGTCGCACCGCCGCCGGTGGCGGGCGCCAGCGGCACGCCTTCGCGCTCAGCCAACGCGCGGGCCTGAGCCTTGTCGCCGAACAGGTCGAGGGTCTCCGCCGAGGGGCCGACAAAGGTCAGGCCGGCCGCCGCGCACGCCCTGGCGAAGGCGGCGGACTCTGAGAGAAAGCCATAGCCGGGATGCATGGCGTCACAGCCTGCGTCCTTCGCCGCCTGCACCACGGCGGCGATGTCGAGATAGGCCCGCGGCCCGGCGCCCGGCAGGGCGGCGGCCGCATCCCCGGCCTGCCGGTGCGGCGAGCCCGCATCGTCGGCCGAATAGGCGGTCACCACCTCAAGCCCCATCTCCTTCGCGGTCCTGGCGATGCGGATGGCGATCTCGCCGCGATTGGCGATGAACAGGCGACGAAGCGGCATGAGGCGTTCCCGGAAACTGGTCTTGTTTTTTCCAACTAGACCTTGGGTTTCGCGCGCCGTGAAGCGGCGATTTACCATGCTTCCGCGATCCCCTTGCCAATACAGCCACTTAGGCGCAGTCTCATCTCCCAAAGGCCCCTTGCCGGCGGAAACCGGTGAGGGGCCTTCTGCTTTTTCGGGCCCGCCTTCGTGCAGGCCGGAAGGACGCCATGAGCACGAACCAGCAAGGTCACATCCGCCTGACCTCCCACCCGGGCGCCGGCCCGGCCAGCCGCTTCCCGATCACCTGGGGCGCGGACAGCGCCAGGGGCCGCGGCCCCGTCATCGCCACGGTCAATTCAGGGCCGGACCGCAACGCCATCGGCGCCCATGGCGGCGCCTATTCGGTCTATCGGGCCCTGGCCATCTCGGCCGGCGCGCTCAATCCCCTGGTCCGCCCGGACCTGACCGACACAGCCCCCACCGCCCAGATCGGCCCGCACCCGCAGTGGTCGGATCCAGACAGGATCGTCTCCCTGGACCCCTACGGTCACCGGGTGGCCCAGGACTTCGCCGCCGAGATCGCCGAGGGCGTCGACATTCGCCCGACCATCGCCGTCACCAAGGCCCGCCTGACCTTGCCGGAGATTCAGGAGGCCATCGCCAAGGACCGGCTGACCCCCGACGGGACCGTGCTGCGCCCTGAGGGCGACATCGCCGTCACCAAGGCGGCCCTGGATCCGGTCTGGTGGCTGCCCGGCGTCGCCGACCGGTTCGGGGTGTCCGAAACCCAGCTGCGGCGCACCCTCTTCGAACAGACCGGCGGCATGTATCCGGAGCTGGTCACCCGGCCAGACCTGAAGGTCTTCCTGCCCCCCATCGGCGGGATCACCCTCTACATCATGGGCGACCCGGCCCTGCTCGGCCGCGCGCCGCTGACCTGCCGGGTGCATGATGAGTGCAATGGCTCGGACGTGTTCGGCTCGGACATCTGCACCTGCCGCCCCTACCTGACCCACGGGATCGAGGAGTGCGCCCGCCAGGCCCAAGCGGGCGGGGTCGGGCTGATCGTCTATAACCGCAAGGAGGGCCGGGCCCTGGGCGAGGTGACCAAATTCCTGGTCTACAACGCCCGCAAGCGCCAGCCGGGCGGCGACCAGGCGGCCACCTATTTCGAGCGCACCGAGTGCGTGGCAGGCGTCCAGGACGCCCGCTTCCAGCAGCTGATGCCCGACGTCCTGCACTGGCTGGGGATCGCCCACATCGACCGCTTCGTCTCCATGTCGAACATGAAGCACGACGCCCTGACCGAGGCCGGGATCACCATCGGCGAGCGCGTCCCCATCCCCGACGAGCTGGTGCCCCAGGACGCCTCGGTGGAGATCGAGGCCAAGAAGGCGGCCGGCTACTACACGCCTGAGCCGGCGCCGACCTCGGAGGACCTGACCCGCGTGGTTGGCCGCGACCTGAAGGACTTCTGACCCTGTCCGCCGTTCAGACCCTGCTCACCGCCGCCGCCGTGCGCGAGCGCGGCCACGAGATGCTCAGCCTGGCCGAGGACGGGATCCTGGCCGACTGGCGCCTGGACCTGTCGCGGCTGGAGCCGGCCGCAGACCTGGTGGCCCAGGTGACCCGCGAGCGCTTTCCGAGCCTGCAGGTCCCCTTCCACGCCCGCTGGCGCCACTTCGTGCTGCAGGACGGCGACCTCTGGGCCGAGACCGCCGCGCGGACCGACTGGCCGGATCCCGCCGAGCCGGCCCGCGCCGCCTTTGACCTGGCCATCGTCTCGGTGCTGCTGGACGCCGGCGCCGGCATGGCCTGGCGCTACCGCGATCCGGAGACCGGGGCGATCTGCGCCCGCTCCGAGGGCCTGGCGGTCGCCTCCTTGCGGATGTTCGAGGCTGGCGCCTTCTCCGACATGCCCTATGCGCTCAGGGCCGACGCCCTTTCGGCGGTGACGCCCCAGGCCCTGGCCGCCGGCTTCCAGATCAGCGCCGACAATCCCCTGGTCGGCGTCGAGGGCCGCGCCGCCCTGCTGCGCCGGCTGGGCGACCAGACCCGCGCCAGGCCCGACCTGTTCGCCCTAAGGGGCGATCCCCGCCCGGGCGGCCTCTATGACCTGCTGGTCCGCCGCAGCGTCGAGGGCCGGCTGCCGGCGACGGCCATCCTGGAGGCCCTGCTCGAAGCCCTCGGCCCCATCTGGCCGAACCGGCTGAGCCTGAAGGGCGTGCCGCTGGGCGACACCTGGCGCCATCCGGCCCTGAGGCGCGCTGACGAGACCGACGAACTCGTGCCCCTGCACAAGCTCTCCCAATGGCTGGCCTACAGCCTGATCGAGCCGCTGGAGGCCGCCGGGATCACCGTCACCGACATCGACGGCCTGACCGGCCTGGCCGAATACCGCAATGGCGGCCTGTTCGTGGACATGGGCGTGCTGACCCCCACTGACCCCGCCGACCTCGCCCGCCGCCATGAGGTGTCCGAGCCCTTCATCGTCGCCTGGCGGGCCATGACCGTCGCCCTGCTGGACCGCATCGCTCCCATGGTGCGCGAGCGCCTGGGGGTCACCGCTGAGGCCTTCCCCCTGGCCCGCGTGCTCGAGGGCGGCGCCTGGGCCGCAGGGCGCCGCCTGGCCGCCGAGGCCCGGGCCGACAGCG
>NZ_JBHTLQ010000105.1:0-3808 GCF_042679085.1 Phenylobacterium conjunctum
CGGGCGCGGCGTCGCCGCCGGCGACCCGGGCCAACAGGGCGTCCAGGTCCAGCGGGGCGGCGGCGGAGGCCGCGGCGCGTTCGTCGTCGGTCATCTCGGCTTCGGGGGCGGCCTCAGCCGCGCCGCCTTCCTTGACGATCGACAGGACGCAGTCGTCCTCGACGAATTCGAACACCTCGTGGACGGCCTCATAGTCCACTTCGGCGGTCAGGCGGACCGTCCAGCTCAGATAGGAGTTCTCGGCCGACAGCTGGTCGAGTGGCGGCAGGCCGCTGTCGTCCAGGATGACCTCGGTCGGGCCCAGACGCGCCAGTTCCCGAAGGACGAGGCCGGCCTCGTTGGCCTTGGCGTACATCTCGGTCTTGGGCGCGAACTCCACGCGCCACACCGTCGGGCCGGTCTCGACCGGCGTTTCGGCCTCGGCGTCGGCGGGCGCGGCGTTGAGGGCTGCGACCAGGTCCGCGGGCAGGTCCAGCGGCGGCGCGTCGACGGCGGGGCCGTCGTCGTCCAGGCTGATGGTCTGCGGCACGAAGCCGAAGTCCTCGTCAGCGCCCAGATCGTCCTCTTCCTCGCCCTCCTGGCCGATCAGGGCGCGGAGTTCGCCCAGGATGCCGGAGGAACGGGTCTCGTCCACCGATCCGCCGTCGCGGGCGGCGTTGACGTGGTCCGCCAGGACGTCGAAGGCCCGCAGCAGGGTCTTGGCGACCTCGTCGGTCAGGGCCATCTGCCCCGACCGGATCTCATCCATCACCGTCTCGAAGACGTGAGCGAAGCGGATCAACTCTTCGAGCCCGAAGGCGCCCGCGCCACCCTTTACGGAGTGAACGGCCCGGAACACGGCGTTGATGGTCTCGGGGTCGGCGTCACCCGACTCCATGGCCAGCAGTCCCTGCTCGGCGTCCGTCAGGAGCTCATCGCATTCCTGAAAGAACGTCTGCTTGATGCTCTCGAACGGATCCAAGGGAACGCTCCGAAACGGTGTCTTCGAGGTTTAGGCGGCGACCCGGCGGACGGCGTCGATCAGCTTCACCGGATTGAACGGCTTCACGATCCAGCCGGTCGCGCCAGCAGAGCGCGCGCGCTCCTTCTTGGTCGCGTCGCTCTCGGTGGTCAGGACGAGGATCGGGGTGGCGCGGTGGGCCGGATTGGCCCGCACGCCCTCGATCACGCCGAACCCGTCGAGGCGAGGCATGTTGATGTCGGTGATCACCACATCCACGGAGCCGCCGTTGGCTTCGAGGACCTCAAGGCCCTCAACGCCGTCCACGGCCTGAAGGACGGTGTAACCGGCCTCCACGAGCGCGTGGTTCAGCATCTCCCGCATGGTGCGGCTATCGTCGATGGTCAGTACAGTCTTGCTCACGAAAGTCCCCCTTCGGGCTCGCAATGAAGCTCGGGATTCCCGAACGCCGCCAGTTGTTCTGAAAACGCCAAAGACGGTTGATTCAGGGTTAAAGCGACCCCGTCCTCCGCCCAGATCTTCCGCGCCGACATCAGCACCTGAAGACACAGACCGCCCAGGCGCGAGACCTGGGAAGCGTCCACATCAAGGGGCCTTCCGCGCAGAGACATCAGTTCCGCCCGCAGGGGCTCAGCCGCCTGAAGGTCCAGCACCGGAGCCAGGCTCACGGTCGCCGGCCCTGCCGCTTGAGCGGCCGCCGCATCGATAGACATCAAAATTGTTCCCATTCATCAGCACCTTGGCCAGGCGCGGGTTGGCGGGCGAGGGTCGCGAGGCGGCCCTCGGTGAGGGGGAGGCGGCCGGCGCGATCCGCAAGCGGACGGCGACCGGCGCGCGGTGAGATCGCCCGGCTGAGCGGGGCGAAGCCGGCGTGCGGAGACCCGGCGCGGCGGCGCGGTGCGAGGCCTTGGGCTAAGGCCTGCGTCACTTTGTCCGGACGATTAACAAGCGTCGCCATGGGCGCGCGCAGGACGCCGGACGGGGGCGATTCGCGCAGCGTGATCCGAAGGGCCGGCATCAGAACTCCTCCCACTCGTCGGGAGCGACCGACGGCTTCAGGAGGGCGGCCACGCTGGTCCGTTCGGCGGCGTGGCGCTCGGCGTATTCCTGCATGACACGGGAGTGGCCGACCGTGTTCGGATTGATCACCTCGCCGCCCGCGCCGACCCGGAAGCGGGCCACGGCGTCGGCCAGCACCTCGGCCTCCTTGGCCAGGGAGTGGCTGGCCGCGGTGGTCTCCTCGACCATGGCGGCGTTCTGCTGAGTGACCTGGTCCATGTGGTTGACGGCCTGGTTGATCTGGCCGAGCCCCGTGGACTGTTCCTGGGCGGACGAGGCGATCTCGCGGACCAGGCTCTCGATCTCGGCCACCCGGTCGACGAAGCGCTGCAGGGCGTGGCCGGTCTCGCCGACCAGCCGCACCCCGGCCTCAACCTGAGCGCCGGACATGCCGACCAGGCTCTTGATCTCCTTGGCGGCGTCGGCGGAGCGCTGGGCCAGAGCCCGCACCTCGGCGGCGACCACGGCGAAGCCCTTGCCGGCCTCGCCCGCGCGGGCGGCTTCGACGCCGGCGTTCAGGGCCAGCAGGTTGGTCTGGAAGGCGATCTCGTCGATGACGCCGATGATCTGGCCGATCTGGCTGGACGAGGTCTCGATCTCGCTCATGGCGTCGACCGCCTGGCGAACCACCTCACCGGAGGTCTGGGCGTCGCCGCGGGCGGCCATCACCACGTCGGAACAGGCCTTGGCCCCTTCGGCGGTCTTGCGGACGGTCGAGGTGATCTGGTCGAGGGCCGCGGCGGTCTCTTCCAGGCTGGCGGCGGTGCGCTCGGTGCGCCGGGCTAGGTCGTCGGCGGCCACGGACATCTGGCCCGCCCCGCTGCGGATGGCGCCGGCGGCGGCGATGATGTCGTTCAGCGCCCCCGACAGCCGCCCGATGGCGCTGTTGAAGTCGGCCCGCAGGGGCTCGTATTCCGGGGGGAACTTGGTGGAGATCTGGCAGGACATGTCGCCCTGGGCTAGGCGGCCGAGCGCGCTGGCCAGGCCGTTGACCACACTGAGGCGCTCTTCCTCGACGAAGAACTGCAGGGACTGGCGCTCTTCGGCGGCGTGGGCCTCGGCGAAGCGGGCCTCTTCCGCCGCGGTGCGGGCGGCCTCGGCCTCGGCCACGATGGCCTGGCTGCGTTCCAGGTTGATCGCGGTGTCGGTGAACATGCTGGCGATGCGGCGCGCGCCCCAGACCAGGGCGCCGGTCTCCACCACCAGGATGGCGGCGTGGACGATGACCCGGCGCAGGTCGCCGCCGCCAGGGAAGACCCATGCCGGCAGCAGGGCGCTGAGCACCAGATGGTGCAGGGCGACGGTGATCGCGCCGGCCGCGATGACGGTCCAGTCGCAATAGATGATCAGGCAGGCCAGGGCCGCGAAATAGGCCATGTGCAGGTCGATCTGCCAGGCCTGCCCGGCATGGCCGGCCACCAGCAGGGAGACCGAGCCCATCAGGGCCACCGCGACGGAGCGGCGGGCCCCGGCGCCCTTGCGGTCGATGCGGCGGACCAGGCTGGCCGCGGCGGCCAGACCGGCGGCGCCGGCGCCGACCATCAGCCACGGCCCCTTGGCCACCAGGGTGGCGAGGGCGGTGACCGGGGCGGCGGCCCACAGGGCGCCCATCAGCACCCGATCCGCTAGACGGCGCTGTTGGTCCAGGGTGTCCAGCATCGGCGACTTCATGCGCCGCACAGCCGGGCGAGGCCCGCGTCGAGGGAGAAGAGCGCGCCGTGGGCTTGGAGCCGGGGCGCCGCGGCGCCGGCCGGGGCCCGCACCACGATCACGAAGGGCGCGCCGCCG
>NZ_JBHTLQ010000106.1:0-3490 GCF_042679085.1 Phenylobacterium conjunctum
GAACCCCTGGGCGCGGGCGGCGGCCAGGCCCGCCCTGGCGGACCGCGCCTGGGCCTCGACGGCCTCCAGGCGCGCCTTGGCGTAGACGCCATTGGAATAGAGGTCCTGCGTCCGGGCGAGTTCGGCCTCCGCACGCGCGGCCTCGGCGGCGGCGGCGTTGACCTGGGCGTCATAGGCGTGGGTCTGCAGGTTCAGCCGGTCGTCCTGGACGCGGGCGATGACCTGACCGGCGCGCACCATGTCCCCCTCCTTGACGGACAGGGAGATCAGCAGGCCGCCGATGCGGCTGCGGGCCTCGGCCATGTCGCGGGTGGTCAGGGTCCCCGGTGTCGGCTTCAGGTCTGGCGTGGTCTGGGCGTGAACCACCAGCCGGCCCTGGGCGGGCGCGCGCTCGACGGCGCGCACGTCGGTCTCTGGGGCGCCGCAGCTGGCCAGGGCGCCGGCGGCGAAGAGGGCGATGAGGCTGCGGCGCATGGCGGTCACCCCGGATCGCGCAGGGCGCCGGTCGCGGCGTCCACCGACGCCGTCGGCAGGCCCGTGGCCTTCCAGGCGGCGATGCCGCCGGCCAGGTGAGCGTCGATTTTGTGGCCCGCCTTCTGACAGCGCTCCACCGCCATGGCCGAGCGCTTGCCGCCCGCGCACTGGAACACGATCAGCTTGTCGCCCGCTTCAGGCAGCGTGGCGGGATCAAGGGTCGAGAGCGGCAGGTTCAGGGCGCCGTGGATGCGCTCCACCGCGAACTCGGCCGGCTCGCGCACGTCGATGAGCAGAATCTTGTGGGCCTTCAGCTCGGCGGCGACCGTCTGGGGCGACAGGTCGCGGGTCTTGGGGCTCGAGAACATGGACCTTCTCCAAAGGGCTTGGCATTTCGTGATTGCGTATATGCGCAAATACATATATTCAGTCAAGTGTTGTTAGCACCCTGGGCCCTTCGGAGCCCGCAAGGTGTGACCTGAATCAAGAGCCGGCCGGCCAGGACGCCGCGGACCGCGCGCACGGAGGAGATCCCTGATGGGCAAGCCGAATATTGTTGTGCTGGGAGCCGGGCTCGGCGGCTCGATCGCCGCTTTCGAGATCAAGGCGGCGGTCGGCGACAAGGCCGACGTGACCGCCGTCTCCAAGGGCGACACCTTTCATTTCGTTCCCTCGAACCCCTGGGTTGCGGTCAACTGGCGCAAGCGTAAGGACATCGAGGTCGGACTGCCCGCGACTCTGAAGCGCAAGGGCGTCGCCTTCAACAGCGTCGGCGCCAGGAAGGTCGATCCAGCCAATAACCGCCTCGAGCTCGAGGACGGCTCGAACCTCGCCTACGACTATCTGGTGATCGCCACCGGGCCGGATCTGGCCTTCGACGAGATCCCGGGCCTGGGGCCGCACGGTGGCGCCACTCAGTCCATCTGCCATGTGGATCACGCCGAGAACGCCGCCGCCGCCTTCGAGGCCTTCTGCGCCAATCCGGGGCCCATCGTGGTTGGCGCGGTGCAGGGAGCCTCCTGCTTCGGTCCCGCCTACGAGTTCGCCATGATCCTGGACACCGAGCTCAAGCGGCGGAAGATCCGCGACAAGGTTCCGATGACCTTCGTCACGTCCGAACCCTATGTCGGCCATCTGGGCCTGGACGGGGTGGGTGACACCAAGGGGCTGTTGGAAAGCGAGATGCGCCAACGGCACATCAAGTGGATCACCAACGCGCGCGTCACATCCGTCGACCCCGGCCTGATGCATGTGGAGGAAGTGGACGAGGGCGGCCAGGTCAAGGCGACCCACGACCTGCCCTTCGGCTTCTCCATGATGTTGCCAGCCTTCCGGGGCGTGGAGGCGGTGCGCGGCGTCGAGGGCCTCTCCAACCCGCGCGGCTTCATCCTCGTGGACAAGCACCAGCGCAACCCGACCTTCCGCAATGTCTTCGCCCTGGGGGTCTGTGTCGCCATCCCGCCAATGGGGCCGACCCCGGTGCCGGTGGGCGTTCCCAAGACCGGCTTCATGATCGAGAGCATGGTTACGGCCATCGCCCACAACCTGGCCGCCATCCTGTCCGGGAAGGAGCCTGACGAGGAGGCCACTTGGAACGCCATCTGCCTGGCCGACTTCGGCGACGGCGGTGTCGCCTTCGTGGCCCAGCCGCAGATCCCGCCGCGCAACGTCAACTGGTCGTCCAACGGCAAGTGGGTTCATCTCGCCAAGGTCGGCTTCGAAAAATACTTCATCGGCAAGGTGAAGCGCGGCGAGAGCGAGCCCTTCTACGAGAAGCTCGCCCTAGACGTCATGGGCGTCCGCAAGCTGAAATCCTGATTAAAACCAAGGAGGTCGCCATGACCCTGGATCGTGCTGTCTTCGCCTTCGCCGGCTGCGTCGTCCTCTTGAGCGTCGCCCTGGCTCACTACGTTCATCCCTGGTGGATCGGCCTGGCCATTTTCGCTGGCCTGAACATGTTTCAGGCCGCCTTCACCGGCTTCTGCCCGGCCGCGATGATCTTCAAGAAGCTGGGCGTCCGCGCGGGGGCGGCCTTCAAGTGAGACGCCTCGCCCTTCTGGGCGCCGGGCTGGCGGCCGTGCTGGCCGCGCAGCCCGCCTCCGCCCTGTCCCTGGACGAGGCGGTCGCGCTCGCCCGCAAGACCAATCCGGACCTGGCCCAGGCTCGGGCCCAGGCGGACCTGGCCGCCGCCAAGCTCTCCGAAGCCCAGGCGCAGCGCCTGCCTAGCCTCGCCCTCAGCGGCGAGACGGGCCAAGGCTCCATCGACCTGGGCGGCTTCTTCGGGTTCGGCAAGGCCGACGTCTCGCCGCGCGCCGCCCAGGTCGAACTGCGCGCGCCCCTGTTCACCGGAGGAGCGGTGTCCGCCGCCATCGCCGCCGCGCGCGCCGAGCGCGAGGCCGCGACCCAGTCCGCCTCGGGCGCGGCCGCGACCCTCGAAGTCCGGGTGGCGGAGGCCTATGCCGGCGTCCAGGCCGCTGACCGATTGCTGGACCTGGCCCGCCTGGGCGAGGCCCAGACGGCCGAGATCCTGCGCCAGGCCCGGCTACGTTTCGACAAGGGCGAGGTCGCGCGCACCGATGTCGACCAGGCGGCCGCCCGCCAGGCCGACGCCCGCGCCGACCTGGCCCGCGCCACCGGCGAAGTCGCCCGTGCTCGCGCTCACTTCCAGGCGGTGGTCGGCGTCGCGCCCGACACCCTCGAACCCGTCCAGGCCCCCGCGACGGTCGCAGCGACGCTTGAGGACGCCCAGGCCCAGGCCGAGCGCTCCAATCCCCAACTCCGCGCCGCCGAGGCCCATCTGCGCGCCGCTGAGGCCGGGGTTCGGATGGCTGAGGCCGAGCGCCTGCCCAACGTCGCCCTCACCGCGGTCGGCTCCAGCGTCGAGGACAAGTTCTTCCCCGGCTACAAGGCCGATGGCTATTCCGTGGGCGTGCAGGGCCGCTGGACGCTGTTCGCGGGTGGGGCCATCAACGCGCGCGTGGCCCAGGCGCAGGCCGCCGCCCGGGCCGCCCGGGCC
>NZ_JBHTLQ010000107.1:0-3479 GCF_042679085.1 Phenylobacterium conjunctum
TTCGGAGACCGGTTCAACAAGGCCGCCGCCTAAATATGTTCAACCGCCCGCCCACACACGAAATTCCTGACAGTCCCCCGACCCCCGCTTCGGTGACACCCCGGAAGCGCGTCAGACCCTGCTTGATCGCTGGGCACGGGTGCTGAACCCCCTGAACATCGCGGCCTTCGGCCTCGCTGTCACAATGCTTCTATGGGATTTCCCCCCAAAGGCGCTGTTGGTTGTGGGCGGACTATGCCCGCCGTTGGCCGTTGCGCTGGTGCTGGTCTCCCGTGGCGTAGCCACGCTTATGCCCCCGTCGCCCACCCCAAGGCCGACCGCTGCGGGTCTGCTGCTCCCTGGGGCGGCCCTAGCCTTCCGCGCGCTCATGGATTTCAACTTCGTGGGCGGAGCCAAGCTGAACTTGGCGACCTTGCTCCTGTGCGCTGTGATCGCCGTCGTTCTGCTCGCGGCCGACCGGAGGTCATTCACCTCGCCTCGGGCGATCACTGTCCTTGGATTGGCCGCACTTGCCTACGGCTGGGGTTCCGCCATGGCTGCCGATGTCGACTTCGATACGGGCGCGCCGACGACCTATCGGGCGACCGTGCTCGATCTCACCCGATCCGGGTCCCGGCACACCACCTATCATGCCGCCCTGTCCGCCTGGGGCCCCTTTCCGGCGGGGCATGATCTCAAGATATCCCAGCGTCAGTATCTTAATCTGGAAGAGGGTCAGACGGTCTGCCCGCGCCTGCATGGCGGCGCCTTCGGCGCGCCCTGGGCGGAGATCACTCCCTGCTGATCAGGCGTGCGGGTGGGCTGCGGCATAGGCGCTGAGCAGGCCTTCGGCGTCGACATCGGCGTAGCGCTGGGTGGTGGACAGGGAGGCGTGGCCCAGCAGTTCCTGGATCGAGCGCAGGTCGGCGCCGGCGCCCAAGAGGTGCGTGGCGAAGGAGTGGCGGAGCGCATGCGGCGTGGCGCTCTTGGGCAGGCCGAGGCGCCCCCGCAGGGTCTGGACCGTGGCCTGGACGTGGCGGGGGCTTAAAGGTCCGCCGCGCTTGGCCCGGAACAGGGGCTCGTCGGGCGACAGGGCGAAGGGCAGCTCGGTCAGGTAGTCGGCGACCGCCTGCTGCACGGCGGGCAGGACCGGGACGATCCGGGTCTTCGAGCCCTTGCCGGTGATGCGCAGCGACGCTGGCAGGGGCGCGTCGGCGCGGGTCAGGGACAGGGCCTCGGAGATCCGCAGGCCGCAGCCATAGAGCAGGGTCAAGACCGCCTGGTCGCGGGCGGCCTCCCAGTCCTCGCGGTCTGGGTTGAGGGTGGGTTCAATCAAGAGGCCGCGGGCCTGGTCCTCGGTGACGGGGCGCGGCGCCGACGGCTTCACCCGCGGCCCGCGGACGATGGCCAGGTGCGGGTTGGGGGTGTCGAGGCGCCGGTCCATGAACTTGTGGAAGGTGCGCACCGCCGACAGGGCCTGGGACATGGAGCGGGGCGACAGCGGGGTCTCGCCGCTGCGCAGATGGGCCAGCCAGGCGCGCAGCTCGCCGGCGCTGATCCCGGCCATGTCGGCCAGGGCCAGGCTCTCGCCGCGATGGCGCTCCATGAAGCCGAGATAGCGGTTGGCGGCGTGAGCGTAGGCCTCCACCGTGCGGGGCGAAGCGCGGCGCTCCTTGGCCAGGTGCTCCAGCCAGAGGCCGAGCGCCTCGCGGGCTGCGCCTATAGGACCGGCCATCGCTCGGCCGTACGCTCCACCACCCGGGCCAGGAAGGCGACGAGCTCGGCGCCCATGTCCTCGGTGAAGCCCTTGGGATCGGCGGAGCCGAAGGCGAGCAGGCCGGTGCGGGCCGGCTCCCAGATGGCCAGGCGGACCATGGCCATGGAACGGATCTGGCCCGCGCGTTCGCCGAACAGGGGCAGGGCGACCGGCTGGAAGCCCATGCGGGCCACCTGCTGGTGGCCGATCACCTGATCGATCTGGCCCTCGGCCAGGACCCGCCAGCCGGCGGGGGTGCGCTCAGGCCCTTCCAGGGCGATCAGGCCGCCGGCCAGGCCGAAGCGCAGCTGGGCGAGATCATCCACCCGGCGGGCCAGGTCGGCGTGGTTGCGGCTGTCCAGCAGGTCGACGACCGCGCCGTGGGTCTGGGCCTGGGCGGCGAAGTTGGCGCGGGCCGTGGCCTCGAGATACTTGCGCGCCTTGGACTCGCGCTTGTGCGCCTCGTGCACGCGGGCGAGCGCCGCCGGCGTGAACTCCACCACATTGGCCGGCTGGACTTTGAGGCCCAGCTCGGCCAGCAGCTCGGCGTCGCCGGTCAGCAGCTCGGGATTGTCGAGGAGGATGCGACGGACCACATCGGGCGCCAGTTGAAGATCCTTCGGCTTGGCGCCCGTTTCCATCGTCTGTCCCCGCGTTTTACAGGATCGACTGACCCGTCGCGGCCCAGTCCTTCATGAACTGATCAAGACCCTTCTCGGTTAACGGGTGCTTGAAGAGATCCGCAAAGACGTTGGGCGGAATGGTCGCGCAGTCGGCGCCGGCGAGCGCGGCCTGGGTCACATGGACCGGGTTGCGGATCGAGGCGGCGAGGATCTCGGTGTCGAAATCGTAGTTGTCATAGATGGCCCGGATCTCGGTGATCAGGTCCATGCCCACCGCGCCATAGTCGTCCAGCCGGCCGATGAAGGGCGAGATGTAGGTGGCGCCGGCCTTGGCGGCCAAGAGGGCCTGGGCGGCGGAGAAGCACAGGGTGACATTGGTCTGGATGCCGTGCACCGCGAACTCGGCGGTGGCGATCAGGCCATCGCGGGTCAGGGGCAGCTTGACCACGACATTGGGGGCGATGGCGGCGAGCTTCTTGCCCTCGGCCAGCATGCCGCCGACCTCGGTGGCGGCCACTTCGGCGCTCACCGGCCCCTCGACGAGATCGCAAATCTCAGCGATGACCTCCAGCATGGGACGCCCGGACTTGGCGATCAGGGTGGGGTTGGTCGTAACCCCGTCCACCAGGCCGGTGGCGGCCAGATCCTTCAGGACGGCGACGTCGGTGGTGTCGAGAAAGAGCTGCATGGCGTTGGCTTCCGGGTTCGTAAGGACGCTCCTTCTAGCGTCTGATCGCGACAAGCTCAAAGCAGGGCTGACATGAGCCGGATTGCGTCGGTCCTGCTGCCCATGCCCCTGCCCGAGGCGTTCGACTATGCCGAGCCCGAAGGGATGGGCTTGCAGGTGGGCGACCAGGTGGCCGCGCCGCTCGGGCCGCGCCTGATCCGCGGGGTGGTGACCGCCCTGCGCGAGGCCGCGGGCGGCAACCGGCCGCTGAAGCCCGTGGACGCCAGGTTCGACGACCCGCCCCTGCCGCCGGGAACCCTGGAGTTCGTGCAGTGGGCGGCGCGTTATTCGGTGGATGCGCCCGGCGGGCCGCTGGCCATCGCCCTGCGCGGCGCCCGCGTCCCCAAGCCCAAGCCCGAGCGCGTGGTTTCGGCCTCCGGCCAGGCGCCGGCCC
>NZ_JBHTLQ010000108.1:0-3201 GCF_042679085.1 Phenylobacterium conjunctum
CCCAGGCTGTGCCAAAACTCGCCGGCCGCCCTGGCGTGGACGCCGCATCGAGCCGGCCGTTTAGGCCGACGGTGTCAGGCGCGCCGGACCGAAGACATTCACCGCGTGGATGATGTTGAAGGCCAGGATGGAGAGCGCTGCCTCTGCCTTTACTGCTCTGAGGCCGCGGGTAAGGAACCGACCACCTCCCGACATTCGCTTGATCGTGCCGAACGGGTGCTCAACCGTGCATCGGCGCGTCACCATCAGGCTTGGATTGGCGTAGATCCTCGCCTCCATGCGATCGAGCGCCGCCTGGTCGAACAGGCGATGGATCGTCCGTTGGGCGCCCGCTGTGCATCTCGGCTTCAGGCGGCAGTCCCTGCAGGCGGTCGTTCGATATCGGATGGCGCGATTGCGGGTGTGTTTGCCGGAGGGCTTCATCGTCTGACCCGCCGGGCAGCGGATGGTGTCTGACGCCTCATCAAATGCGAACTGGGTCGGCCGAAAGAAGTCGGTGTTCATCGCGCCGCGCTTGATCGGCGCCGCGACCTCGATTCGATCGTGCTCGCACGCCGCTATCGCCTGGGCGTTCGAGTAGCCGCCGTCCGCCAGAACAGTCAGGCGGTCGACCTGCAGCACTTCCATCGTCGCCAGCGACATTGGGTGCAGGAGTTGGCTGTCGTTCGCTTCGTTGGCGACGTCGTGGTGGACGATCAGACCGCTATCTACGTCCACGACGCTTTGCATGTTGTAGCAGGGCATCTTGGGTGAGTGGGCGTAGCCCATCGGCCTCGCGTCGGGCTCGCCGAAGACCAGCACCTTTTCGGCGCGTTCCACCAAGATTTCTTGCCGGCGCGCCAGCCGATCCTTCCGCCGGCTCAACGCGGCGATCGCGTCAGTGAAGGCCTGCCGGTGAACCGGTTGGTCGTCGAAGCCCTGGGTCACGGCTTCGTCCATGGCGTCGAGCCGGTCCAAGTAGTAGGCGATCTCCTTCTCGGTATGTGCGACGTCGCGAGCCAGCCGCTCGGCGCCGGCGATGTTCTTCGGGCTGGCGACGGCCCGCATCTTCGTCCCGTCCAGCGCCACCATCCGGCCGGTGATGAGCCCGCCGTCGAGGCAGAACTGGATGAATGCCGCGCTCGCCGCAACGATGGCCTCGGGGTTGTCGTGCCGGAAGGCGGCGATGGTGCGATAGTCCGGCGCGAGCTGCTTCATGAGCCACAGCGCTTCAAGGTCGCGGATGCAGGCCCGCTCGAGGTGCCTGGAAGAGCGAACCTGGTTGAGATAGCCCCAGACATACAGCCGAAGCATGTCCCCGGGATGGTAGCCGGGCCGGCCGGTCGCCGCCGCGACGGTGCGAGCAAAGCCGAGTTCTGCGAGGTCGAGACTACCAACGAACGCGTCGACAACTCGCACCAGGGATTCGGGAGCGACATAGTCATCGATGCAGGGAGGCAGCAGGCTTACCTGTGTCCGATCTGTTCCTTCCAAGAAGCTCACGAGAACCCTCACGGCAGTTTCGTAGCTCATTGATTCTACTGTGATTTGGTCGCCAATTCCACTTGGCAAGGCCGAGGTCCACTCGGCGGCAGGTTTCGACGCGGGGCGCCGACGGCGGGAGCGTAGCGGGTATTCAGCCGATTGGTCGCTATGGCCGCCCGAACTTGCCCCATAGACGCTCGCTGCCCCACCAGAGGACCACGAAGCCTATGAGGGTTGCGCCCCCGAGGAAGCTCCAACCGTGTGGGCCAAACGGTGCCGCGCCTGCGGCGTAGGCGACCACCAAGCCTGCCATCGCCAGGAGGTAGGGGCCCGTCACGCGGCAGTGGATGCGGCCGCACCGCCGGGCGTTCAGCAGACAGGCGAAGCCCATCCAGACCAGCATGCCCGCCCAGACGGCTGCGCGAAGCGTGGGCTCCAGCAGGAGGGCTGCGAGCATCGCTGCGCCGGGGAGCGCCCAGAGCGCGATGAAGGCGCGCGTGTCGCTGGCCCAATCTTTGGCACCGCCAACCGCGTCGCACTTACCCATCGCGGCCGCCGCTGCAGCAGGCGGCGGCCCCACCGCTGGCCCCTGCTTCTTGGATGGGCGGACAGGGCACGTCCGCGTAAGAGCAGAAGACGCAGCAGTCGCCCGGCTTGGGCTTGAGGACGACGCCGCAGCCCTGGCAGTCGTAGAAGTACTGGCAGGCGTCGGTCGGCATGGTCTCGGTCGCCTGGTGGCCGCAGTGCGGACAGGTGAGCGTAGAGCGGAGCTCAATCTGCACGTCGCTCATCCGCGGGCGCTCCGGATCAGCGCCAGGGCCCAGGGCTCGACGATAGGCTGCCAGATCAGAGCAAGCAGAACGAGGACGGTGGCCGCACCGAGCATGGCGATCCCCAGCCGTGATGGCGCAGCGCAGCTGCTATCGACCCGGCACGTCCGCGCCCGGCGCCAGGTGACGACCCAGCCCACGCTGATCAAGGCCAGCGCCCCGAGCGTAAACCAGGTGCGCTGACCGGCGACCCAGCCCAGACCGCCCAGCCCAAGGCCAGCCAGCGCCAACGACATCGGTAGGACGCAGCATGCGGCCCAGGCGAAGACCGCTCCGGCCGCAGCGGCGACCGCCGCCCAGTTCAAGGCGGTCTCGGCGGGCTTGCCGCCCTGTCCTTCCCGTCGGACTCGAAGCCCGCTGCTTGCCGTCACGCCGTCGTCTCCTGGTGCAATGACGACTAGGATGCCATCTGTAGCGACTACAGACTCAAGCCCTAATCGAAAGCCGCGCTCCCCATGGCCGACCAGGCGATCCAGATCGGCGAGCTCTCACGCCGCACGGGCTGCAACATCGAGACGATCCGCTACTACGAGCGGATCGGCCTGATGCCGGCCCCGCCCCGGCGCGGCCGCTATCGCAGCTACGGTGGCGACGACGTGGGCCGCCTGGGCTTCGTGCGTCGGGCGCGGGAGCTGGGCTTCACGCTGGACGAGGTTCGCGCGTTGCTGGCGCTCGCCGCCGGCGGCCAGGCGTCCTGCGCGGAGGTCAGGGATCTCGCGGCCTCGCACCTGCAGGACGTGCGTGCGCGCATCGCCGACCTCAAGCGAATGGAGCGGGTCCTCGCCGGCTCGGTACGGGCCTGCGAGGCCGGTCAGGACCCAGGCTGCCCGCTGATCCACGCGCTGTACGCCGCGTAAGCGACGGCGACGCGGCCGGCGCCGCTCGCCATCGGTTTTTGCACAGCCTG
>NZ_JBHTLQ010000109.1:0-3053 GCF_042679085.1 Phenylobacterium conjunctum
AGCCAGGCCCAGGGTGTCCTTGTCGGACAGGGGCTTGGGCTCGACCGTCAGGTCGCCGTCGGCGATCTGGTCGGCCAGGGCGGCGGCGTCGCGCAGGGTCGCGGTCATGGCGTCGACCGAGTCGATCAGGTCGCGGATCTCGTCGTTGGAGGTTGCGGTCACCTTCTGGTTCAGGTCGCCGATGGAGACCGCGCGGATCAGGGTGGAGACCTTGCTGAGGCCGCGGGTGACCGACAGGGACAGCCACAGGGCCAGGCCGACGGCGGCGAGGACAGAGACCAGGCCCACGCCGGCCAGGATCATGCGGGTGCGGGCGAAGGCCGCTTCGGTCCGCTTGGTGGTGGCGTCCAGTTCCGCCTCGTCCAGGCTCCGCAGCGCGGAGACCGCGGCTTCTGCGGCGTCGATGTTGCGACGGCCCTCGCCCGAGGACAGGGCGGCGGCCTGGGCGCGATGGCCCTCCATCAAGAGGTTGGCCACGGCTTCATGATTGCGCAGCATGCCGTCCCAGGCGGCGCGGAACTCGCTCCAGCGGCCCTGGGCGTCGGTCCCGGCCAGCGCCTTGGCGCGGGCGAAGTCGGCCTCGAATCCCTGCCGGTCCTTGGCCACGCGCTGCTCCAGCGCCGCGACCTCCTGGCGGGTCGGCGCGGTCAGCATCTCGCGCTCGGCGGCGGCGACATTGACCACGCGGACCTGGAGCTGTTGGGCGAGGCGAAGGCGGGCCACCGGACCCTCGATCGCGGTGTCGAACTCGCGGTTCGCCGTACTGGCGCTGGAGAGGCTTTCGGCGGCGCTCAGCGCCAGCAGGGCGATGATGGCGCCGAAGGCGACGACCATCTTGGCTTTGAGGGTGAAACGCATGCTGGTCCTTCCTCAGGCCTGATGCAGGGGAACGACGGCGCCGGTGGCGCCGCCCTTGGTGGCGAAGATCTGGCCGAGATCGGGGACGACGATCAGGTCGCCGTCCCGTCGGGCCAGGCAGCGGATGAAGTCGGTGCGCCACCGCAGGCCCACCCGCGGGGCCTCCTCGGTGTCGACGGCCTCGAGCGAGGTGACTTCGTGCACCTTGTCGGCGCGCAGGCCGACCAGGGTGGGTCCGCCCTCCAGCTCGTACTCGATGACCACGATGCGGCTGTCGATGGTGTCGGCCCCGCGCGCCAGGCCGAAGGCCAGGCGCAGGTCGGCCAAGGGGATCACCCGGCCGCGGAAGTTGATCACCGCGCTGACAAAGGGCGCGGACCCCGGAACCGCCGTCTCCGGTGTCAGGTCCAGCACCTCGCGCACCAGGCCGGCTTCAAGGGCGAAGGTCTCGCCATGCAGGTCGAAAGTCAGGACCTGCAGGGCGTCGGCGCTCTGGTTCATGTCGTCAACCATCTCCAGGGTCCTCAACCGGCGGCGCGCAGCTGCGCGTCCCGGCGCTGGCCGGCGGCGACTAGGTGCGCGATGTCGAGGATCAGGGCGACGCCGCCGTCGCCGAGGATGGTCGCGCCCGAGAAGGTCTCCACGTCAGCGTGGAAGGCCGACAGGGACTTGATGACCGTCTGGTGGTCGCCAAGGATCTGGTCGACCACCAGGCCGACCCGTTCCTGGCCGGTGCTGACCACCACGATCTTCTGGTGCGGGTCTGGCGCCTGGCCGGTGTGGAACAGCTCGCGCAGGCGGATGAACGGCACCAGCTGGTCGCGCAGGGTGATCAGGCTGCGCCCGGTGGAGCGGACGTCCTGCTCGGCCGACAGCTCGACGCATTCCTCGACCGCGGCCAGGGGGATCACGTAGCGGGCCTGGCCCACCCGGACCAGCAGGCCGTCGATGATGGCCAGGGTCAGCGGAATGCGCAGATCAATCTGGGAGCCCTGACCCGGCTCGCTCTTCATCTCGATGGACCCGCGCAGGCCCTCGATGGTCCGCTTGACCACGTCCATGCCGACGCCGCGGCCGGACAGGTTGGTGATGGCCGCCGCGGTGGAGAAGCCCGGATGGAAGATCAGCTGCAGGAGGTCATGGTCGCTGAGCACGGCGCCGGGCTGGATCAGCCCGTTCTCCTCGGCCTTGGCCCGAACGCGCTCGCGGTTCACGCCCCGGCCGTCGTCGGTGATGGTGATGATCACTTCGGCGCCGGCCTGGCGCGCGGTGAGCCGCACCTGGCCTGCGGGCGACTTGCCGGCGGCTTTGCGCTCCTCAGGGGTCTCCAGGCCATGGTCGGCGGAGTTGCGGATCAGGTGGACCAGCGGGTCGGCCAGCCGCTCGATCACCGTCTTGTCGAGCTCGGTGGTCTCGCCCTCGGTGGTCAGCTCGATGGTCTTGCCGGTGTCGCGGGCCAGGTCGTGGATCAGGCGACGGAAGCGGCCGAACAGCTGGGCCACGGGGACCATGCGCACCACCATCATGGTGTCGCGCAGCTCGGCGGCCAGGCGCTCGATCTCCTCGGAGACGGCGCGCAGGTTGGGATCGGCGCCGGCGGCGGCCACCTGCTTCAGCCGCGACTGGGCGATGACCAGCTCACCGACCCGGTCCATCAGTTCGTCGAGGCGCTCGGCAGGCACCCGCACGGTCTCGCCGCCCCGGCTGGCCCTGGCTTCAGAAGCGGGGGTCTCGGAGGCGGAGGACTCGGCGGCGATGGAGACGAGCGGGGCGGCGACCTCGCTGACGGCGACGGCCGCCGGGGTCGAGGCCGCCGGCGCGGAGACCTCGGGCGCGCCCAGCGCCTCAATCTCCAGGGTCATGTCGTCGAGGACAAAGATGAAGACGTCTTCGATGGCGGCCTTGGGATGCTCGGTGGTCAGCACCACCTCCCAGGCCAGGTGGCATTCGGTGGGCTCGAGCGCCGCCAGGGGCGGGACATTGTCCGTGATCGCCGTGACCTGGCAGGGGCCGAGCTCGCGCAGCTCGTCCAGCAAGGGCAGCGGGCGCGTGCCGTTCACCAGCGCGTCGGCGGGCAGGCTGAACTTCACCTTCCAGGTGGTGGCCGTCGGGACCGGCTCGGCCGCCTGCTCGGCGCCAGGATCACCGCCGGCCGCGGCCGCGACGGCGGCGTGCAGGCGGGCCAGCAGGGCGTC
>NZ_JBHTLQ010000110.1:0-2915 GCF_042679085.1 Phenylobacterium conjunctum
AAGCGCCGCGGGCCA
This sequence comes from Phenylobacterium conjunctum, assembly GCF_042679085.1. Lineage (NCBI taxonomy): Bacteria > Pseudomonadati > Pseudomonadota > Alphaproteobacteria > Caulobacterales > Caulobacteraceae > Phenylobacterium > Phenylobacterium conjunctum. The sequence continues at coordinate 16 of NZ_JBHTLQ010000110.1, forward strand.
GGCCCTGGCGCTGCTCTCAGGATTCGGCCAGACCGCGCCGGCGGCTGCGCCCGCCGCGCCCGCCGCGCCGCCGCCGCACGACTGCGTCACCCTGGAGCCGCGCAAGAACAGCAATGGCTTTTGGAATGCGGTCAACGCCTGCGCCGTCACCGTAATCGGCCAGTACTGTTTTGAAGAGGGCGGCACGACCGGATGTCGCGCAGCGACCTTGCCCGCCTTCGGCCCGGTGAAAGCCGGCGAGACGGCGATGATCTATGGCCCAGACAGCAAGGCGCTTGTGCCCGGCCAGACCTCGACCTGGCGGGTCTCTTACTGCGCGTATGACGCGTATCTGAAGGGCCGCTGCAAACCCGAGCCGCTGCGATAAGCGTTGGGCCTTTCGGTTGGCGGCGCAAGGCTGCACTCGTCGTCTGAAGAGGGCGGCCCCTTGGCCCCAGAGGGCCAGCCCCTGAATTGATGCCGCGAAAGGTCCGTCAAGCCAGCTTCAACGGCGCCTGGTCCAGCGTCGCGCCGAGTCGCAAATCGTCCCCATGGGCGGCTAAGCCCCCTTCCTCCGACCGCGCCTCCCCGCCTGCGCCGGGATGAGCGGATTTTTGGCAGGCTGGCGTGGCGGTTAGTGGCCGCCCTTCTTCGGGATGAAATGGGTCGCCGCGATGATCACGGCGCCCAGGACCAGGCCCACCACGGCGGAGCCGGCTGCGAAGGCCAGCCAGCCGGTGATCGCACCGACGCCCGGGACCTGGCCCGCCCAGTGGCTGAAGCCCTCGACCCAGTGCGGGATCGGGCTGATGTGCAGGTGCTCCAAGCCGTGGACGATGATGCCCCCGCCGACCCAGAGCATGGCGGCGGTGCCGACCAGGGTCAGGCCGTTCAGCAGGCTGGGCATGCCCTTGACCATGGCCCTGCCCAGGGCCTTCAAGGCCGGTCGTTCGCCCTTGGCCAGGTGCAGGCCGATGTCGTCCATCTTCACGATGAAGCCGACCACCCCATAGACGCCGACGGTGATCAGAAAGCCGACCACGGCCAGGGCCGCGGCCTGGATCAGCAGGGTCTCCTCGCTGACCGAGGCGAGGGAGATGGCCATGATCTCGGCCGACAGGATCAGGTCGGTGCGGATGGCGCCGGCGACCTTCTCTTTCTCCAGCGCCGCCGAGCTGAGGGCGAACTCTTCAGGCTGGTCGACCTCTTCATGGGTGACGAAAGCCTCGAGGATCTTCTCCGAAGCCTCATAGGACAGGTAGGCGCCGCCCAGCATCAGGAGCGGCGTGATCAGCCAGGGCGCGAACGCGCTGAGCGCCAGGGCGCCGGGCAGCAGGAAGAGGAACTTGTTGCGCAGGGACCCCAGCGCGATCTTCCAGACGATGGGCAGTTCGCGGTCGGGGGTGAAGCCCACGGCGTAGCCCGGGGTGACGGCGGTGTCGTCCACCACCACGCCCACGGCCTTGGCGCTGGCCTTGCCGGCGGCTGCGCCGACGTCGTCCAGGGAGGCGGCGGCGACCTTTGCGATGGCGGCCACGTCATCCAGTAGCGCCGCGAGACCCGAGGCCATGTCTGCTCCTGTCGGTTTTGGGGTGCGGTGGTGACCGAACCCCGTCGTCCTGGCAAGGACTTAGCGGCGGATGCTGATCCCGAGGCGCACCGTGCGGGGGCTGGCGAAGCTCTCGACGCCATCGCCGGTCTCGCCCACCTCGATGCGGGCGTCGGTGAAGTTCTCGGCCGCCAGGTAGAGCTCCGCGCCGGAGGCGAAGGCCCAGGCGGCGCGGGCGTCCAGGCCGACCGAGGGGGCCAGCACCCGGGTGTTCAGGTCATCCTCGAACCGTTTGCTCTCGTAGCGGGCCGACAGGTCCAGGGTGAAGCGCTCCGCAGGCCTCCAGGTTCCTGAGAGGGTGGCGGCGACCTTCGGGGTCTGGGCCGGGCGCTTGCCGGTGAGCTGGGGCGCCGACGCGCCCCCGTCCACCTCGGCATGGGTGGCCGAGACCGCGGCGCGCAGGAACACCTCGCCGAGGTCGCGGGCGGCGTCGGCCTCCAGGCCATAGGCGTCGATCTGGCCGGCGTTGCGGCGCTGGCGAAGGGTCCCGCCCGCCGGGATGAAGCCGGCCACGGGGAAGGTTCCGGGCCCTGCGCCCACAGTGACATTGGTGATCGGGTCGACCAGCCGGTTCCAGAACAGGGTGGCGGTCCAGCGCGCGGCGCCCTCCCCGCCCAGGCCCGCCTCCAGGCCATAGAGGGTCTCAGGCTTGAGGCCGGGATTGGCTTCGGTGACGTCATTGCCGACCCGGAAGGGCCGGTGCAGCTCGTTCAGGGTCGGGGCGCGGAAGCCGGCATAGGCCGCGCCGCGCAGCCAGACGGCGTCATTCATGGTCCACCTGGCGCCGAGCCGCGCCGTCGGGGTGACGCCGGACTTGTCGGCCGACGGATTGTTGAGGGTCAGGGCGCCGGTGGCGAGGTCGCGCTCGCGGCGGATGGCGCCGCTCTGGCGCCAGGCGTCGATCCGCGCCCCGCCCGTGAGCAGCAGGTCGCCCTGGTCGCGGACCAGCTCGGCGTAGATCCCGCCCACCGAGGTCCGCCCCCCGGACTCCCGGCCGCGGGTGAAGGCCGCGCCCTGGTACCGGAAGCGTTCGCGCGCCTCGCCTTGGGTGAAGCGGGCGTCTGCGCCGACCTCCCAGGACCAGGCCTCGCCTCGCCCCTGCCAGGCGGCGTTGAGGCCCCAACCCAGGGCCGGAGTGGAATACTGGTCGCTGGCCGGGGTGGTGGTCCGGCGGCCGGCGGCCACGGCGGCGGAGCTGTTGGCGAGGTCGCTGGCCCGGACCCAGGCCTGGGCGCGCCAGCCGCCGCCATCCTGAACCTGGGCCAGGAACAGGGTCGGCGAGGCGGTCCAGGCGGTGGACCAGGCGCGGGCG
>NZ_JBHTLQ010000111.1:0-2874 GCF_042679085.1 Phenylobacterium conjunctum
CAGGTCGCCCCGCGCCAGGCCGGGGCCATGGCCCTCGCGCACCAGGGCGGCGGCGGCCGGCGACAGCTTAAGGGTCTTCTTCAGGAGGCTCGAGATCGACAGGCCGGGGCGGGCGGCGGCGATCCGCGCGGTCAGGGCCGCGCGGGTCTGGTCAGGCCGCAGGTCGACGGTGAGGGTCTGCGGGCCCTCGGCGGCGATCGCCTCGCGCAGGCCGGCCGACAGGGCGTAGACCGCCCCGCCCTCCAGGCCGTGGCGGGTGATCATCGCCTCGCCCCGCACCGTGCGACCGGCGTGGGTCAGAGCCAGCGCCTTCAAGGGATGGCCCGCGAAGCCGTCGGCGAACAGGTCGCTCCAGGCGGCGTCGAACCCGCAATTGGCCGGCCGCAGCGGCGACACCGCCACGTCTGCGCCCGACAGGATCTCCACCCACGCCCCGTCAGAGCCCAGCCGCGGCCAGCTGGCGCCGCCAAGCGCCAGCAGGGTGGCGTCGGGCGCCAGGCGCTCTTCGCCCTCCGGCCCGACCAGGATCGCCTCACCGGCCTCGCTCCAGCCCCGCCACTCGGTCCGGGTGCGGATCACCACGCCCAGGTCCGCCAGCCGGGCCAGCCAGGCCCGCAGCAGGGGCGAGGCCTTCATCGCCGTGGGAAAGACGCGCCCGCTTGCGCCGACGAAGGTCGGCTGGCCCAGGCCTTCAGCCCAGGCGCGCAGGGCGGGCGCTGGAAAGGCCTCCAGCATAGGCGCCAGCCAGCCGGCCGCCTCGCCATAGCGGCTGAGGAACGGCTCGGCCGGTTCGGAGTGGGTGAGGTTCAGGCCGCCGCGGCCGGCCATCAGGAACTTGCGTCCCACACTGGGCATGCGCTCGGCGACCGTCACCGCCCAGCCGGCCGTGGCCAGGCGTTCCGCGGCGAACAGGCCGGCCGGTCCGGCGCCGACGATCAGGGCTGATTTTGGGGAGGTCATGAGGCTGCGGCGGATAGCACGAAACCGCGCGCACCGGGGCGTCTGATTATTTTTGACAGAAGAGTCAAAATTGGCTGCGGGCAAAAAATTGGCCCGTTGCGGGGGATAATCGCAACGGGCCTTTTTTTGAGCTCTCGCTCTTATGAAGCGGGCGTTTCCTCCCCGAAACGCCGGAGACTGAAGGACTTAGGCCGTCATGTCTCTCGCAGGTCCAGAGAACGGCAATTTCTGGCCCGAGTCAACGGCCCCATTTCGCTCGTGTGACAAAAAATAGATCAGATTTCCTTGAACACGCTCAATTACCCCCAATTAGGGGAATAATTTTGACGCATACGTCAAAAATGCTGGACTTTGTCCCTAAGCGCCTCGAACGGCGCGCAGTGGGTCTCGAAGACGAAGTCAGGGCGTGACGCCGTGACGGGTCCACGGCCCGCCGCGGTGAGCTTGCGGGCGGCTTCAGCGACCTTGTCCACGGGGGTCAAAAGGCCGTGCGGACGCGGCGCGCAGCCCTCGGCGATCAGCTCGGCCACCAGGGCCTCATCGCCGTCCTGGGCGGGCCAGACAAGCGTGGCGCTCTCGTGCGCCAGGGCCCGGGCCTCGACAATCCGCAGCAGGCCCTCGGCCGCCGCCAGCTGTTCCGCAGACCAGGACGCCCGCAGGGACGCCGTCAGCTGCGCCTGGCTCTTCAGGATCACCCCGTCGGAGACGATCTTCAGCCCATTGGCCACCAGGGTCGCGCCCGTGGTGGTGATATCCACCACCAGCTCGGCGGCGCCGGCGGCCGGCGCGCCCTCCGTCGCCCCGCCCGATTCGGCGATGCGGTAGTCGGCCACACCGTGCCGGGCGAAGAAGCCGCGGGTCTGGACCAGATACTTGGTGGCCACCCGCATCCGCCGGCCGGTGCGCGACAGGAACTCGTGCGCCACGTCCTCCAGGTCGGCCATGGTGTCGACGTCGATCCAGCTCTTGGGCACCGCCACCACCAGGTCGGCGCGGCCGAAGCCCAGGGCCCGCAGCAGAAGCGCCTTGTCCTCCAGCACCCCGCTGCGCTCGCGCAGCAGGTCCTCGCCGGTGATGCCCAGATGCACCTCGCCCGCGTCCAGGGCCTCAGCGATGTCTCCGGCCGAGAGCAGGCGCACCTGAACCCCGGACACGCCCTTCAGCTCGGCCATGTAGCCGCGCGCGCCGCCGGCGATGCTGAGCTTCAGCCCGCAGTCGGCCAGCCAGGCCTCGACCTGTTCCTTCAGCCGCCCCTTGGACGGCACGGCCATAATCAGGGGTTCGCTCATCGGACGTCCTCCGCCAGCGCCCAGCGGGGACGCAGGGTGCAGCCCACGGCCTGGGCCTCGGCCGGGCCGCCCAGGCGGGTGGGCAGGCCGTCATAGCGCCCGCCGGTGGCGATGGGCCGCTCAGGCCCCAGGGCTTCCGACCGGATCTCGAAGGTCAGGCCGTCATAATAGTCGAAGGCGTGACCCAGGGCGGTGGCGAACCGGGCGTGGGCGATGGGCACGCCGGCCTCGGCCAGCCGCGACAGACGCTCCGTCCAGCCCTTGAGCGCGCCCTTCAACGCCTTGGCGGTCGGCCCGGCCAGGGCGGCGACAGCGGCCAGGGCGTCGGCGGGCTCGGCTTCAATGGCCAGGAACTTGCGCACCGCTTGCGCCTGGTCCGGGGTCAGGGCCGAGGCGCGGGCGGCCTCGGCCCGGCGCACCAGGCGTTGGGCGATTTCGGCGGGTCCGCGACCGCCCACGGGCTCCACGCCCGCCAGGCTCCACATCTCTTCCAGCATCCGGCCAGCCTCGACCGGGGACAGGCCGGCGAGCACGCCCGCCAGGCTGTCCTCGGCGCCTTCGGCCGCCTGGCCGGCACGCGCCAGCTCGGCCTGCATCAGGCGCGGACGGGCCGCGGCCCGCTTCA
>NZ_JBHTLQ010000112.1:0-2321 GCF_042679085.1 Phenylobacterium conjunctum
ATCAGCCGGCGGGGCGACCGGGGGCGCCGCCTGCAGCAGGGCGCCGATGGGATCATCCGATGGCGCGGGCGCGGGGGCCTGCGCCCCGGCCGACCCTGCGGTCAGCACGGCGGCGGCGATCATCCCCAGGCGCGCGCGAAGATCAGACATGCTTTCCTTGGGCGACCCGTAAGCGCGGGACGCGACCCCTTCCTGCCGCAAGATGCCGGCCAATTAGTGACTAAGGCGCTTCCGTCGCCAAGGGAATCGCCTCGCGCACTCTAGCTTTGCGCGGTCCGAATAGTCTTATGCTCGACTTATGATCCAGAGATACGACGCCGACGCCCGCAACGTGCTGGGGACCGAGCTGAAGAGCTGCTCGCTCGATCCGGTCACCGGCTTCTTCCGCAACGGCTGCTGCGAGACCGGGCCGCACGACACCGGCCTGCACACGGTCTGCGCGGTGATGACGGCGGAGTTCCTGGCCTTCTCGAAGCGGGTCGGCAACGACCTGTCGACGCCCGTTCCGGAATACGGCTTTCCGGGACTGAAGCCCGGCGACCGCTGGTGCCTGTGCGCCCCGCGCTGGAAGGAGGCCCTCGACGCCGGCGCCGCGCCGCAGCTGGTGCTCGAAGCCACGCACGAGGAGACCCTGGCCATCGTGCCGTTGGGGGTCCTTAAGGATCACGCGGTCTAGCCCACCTCCACCCCGACATACCGCGCCCGGGGCCGGATCAGGCCGCCGGACTGCAGCTGTTCGATGGCGTGGGCGATCCAGCCGGCGCAGCGGGCCACGGCGAACAGGGCGAAGGGGGCGTCGGCCGGCAGCTTGAGCGCCAGCGACACCGCCACCAGGGCGAAGTCCACATTGGGCTTCAGGCCCGCATAGTCCTCCACCGCCCGCGCCAGCTCGGCCAGGGCCGGGGGCGGATCGAACCGTTCCAGCATGGCCTCGGCGCGGGGATCGACCTCCGGATAGAGCGGGTGGCCAAAGCCAGGCAGGACGCGCTCTTCGGCCAGCCGGGCGGCCACCGCGCCGCGGGCGCCCAGTTGCTCGGCCTCGGCCAGCAGGGCCAGGATCGCGGCGGGCGCGCCGCCATGCCGAGGGCCGGACAGGGTGGCGAGGCCGGCTAGGGCCGCCGCCGACAGAGACGCCCCTGTGGACGCCGCCACCCGCGCCGCGAAGGCCGAGGGGTTCAGTTCGTGGTCGGCCATCAGCACCAGGATGCGGCGGATCAGGTCCGCCCCCGGCCCGCCCGGTCCCTGGCCCCAGGCCAGCGCCAGCCGGTTGTGGATCGCCCCTCCGCCCACCTGTCCGGCGATGGCGTCGGTCATGACATCCAGGAGGGTCGCGGCCTCCACCGCCAGGGCCAGGGGGTGTCGGCCTAGGGCCGGCGGATCGGCGCCGGCCCGCGCGGCCAGCGCCGCAAACGCCCTGGCCCGCATGTCGGCGCCCGGCGGCGGCTCCGGTCGCTCTGTGCGCTTCAAGGCCGCGCCATGGCCGCCCCGCAACAGCCGGGCCACGGATTCCAGGGTCTCGGTCTCCGCCAGGGCCACAGCTTCTCGACCCCGATAGTAGAGCCGCCCGCCCGAGACCGTGGTGATGGCCGAGGCCAGAACCGGCTCGCCCCAGGCGATGGCGCCGGCCGCGACGTCAGAGACCTTGCGGCTGCGGGATTTCTTCTGGGCCAGGGCGTCGATGTCGGAGGCCCGATAGAGGCTGCGGCGCGGGTCGGCGGCGTCTGCGCGGGTCTGGACCCGCCCCCGGCTGACATAGGCGTAGAGCGTCTGGGGCCTGACCCCCAGCCGCGCCCGGGCCTCTTCCGCCCCGATCCAGTCTTCCGTCCGCGTCGGCATTTTATATTGATTATATTGATCAAGATTGACGATCCCAGTCTGGCGGCAAAGATCGCGTCCTGCAAGGGGCCTCCCCGCCCCACCCAAGACTGGAGAACCGCCATGTCCGATGGACTGGAAAATGTCGTCGCCGCCCAGACGGTGCTGTCCGATGTGGACGGCAAGGCCGGCCGGCTGATCATCCGCGGCCACGACCTCGACGAACTGGCCGGCCGCGCCAGCTTTGAGGACGCCGCCCGCCTGCTGTTCGATGGCTTCTTCGAGGACCTGCCGGCCGATCTCGGCCCGGCCCTGGGCGCCGCCCGCGTCGAGGTCTTCTCAGAGGTCGCCGCCCTCGACACCGGCCTGCTGGACCGCACGCCGATCGAGGCCATGCGGGCCCTCACCGCCCGGCTGGGCGACGGCGACGACCTCGCCACCGCCCTGCGGCTGATGGCGGCGCCCGCGGTCTTCACCGCCGCCGTGGTCCGCGCCCAGGCCGGCCA
>NZ_JBHTLQ010000113.1:0-1816 GCF_042679085.1 Phenylobacterium conjunctum
GCCTGGTTGATCTGGGCCGCGCCGATATCCTGTTCACGGCAGGCGGCCGAGATCTCCGTCACCAGCTCGGCGGTGCGTCGGATATTGGGGACCAGCTGGGTCAGCATCTCGCCCGCCGAGGCGGCGGCCTTGACCGTCTCAGAGCTGACAGCGCCGATCTCGGTCGCGGCCGTCTGGCTGCGCTCAGCCAGCTTGCGCACTTCCGAGGCCACCACGGCGAAGCCCTTGCCGTGTTCGCCAGCCCGGGCGGCTTCCACCGCCGCGTTCAGGGCCAGCAGATCGGTCTGGCGGGCGATCTCCTGAACGATGGTGATCTTCTCAGCGATGGTGCGCATGGCTTCCACCGCCTGGCTGACGGCTTCGCCGGAGGCTTCGGCGTCCTTGGCCGACTGGCGGGCGATCTTCTCGGTCTGGGCGGCGTTGTCGGCGTTCTGCTTGATGTTGGAGGCCATTTCTTCCATCGAGGCCGAGGCTTCTTCGGCGGCAGAGGCCTGCTCGGTCGCGCCCTGGCTCACCTGTTCCGAGGCCGAGGACAGCTCCTGGCTGCCCGAGGACACGTTCTCCGAGGCCGAGATCGCGTCGGAGACGACGCCCCGCAGGCGATCCACCATCTGGTTCACATTGGTCAGCAGGTCGCCGATCTCATCGCGGCTGGTGATCTCGACGGTCCTGGTCAGGTCGCCGTCGGCCACGGTGCGAACCGCCTCGCCCGCGCGGGCCAGGCCTCGGCTGACGGTGAGGGCGATCCAGGCGGTGGCGGCGATGGCCAGCAGGACGGCGACAAGGGTCAGGCCGATGAAGGTCGCCCGGGTGGCTTGGGCCATGGTGTCGTAGATATCGTCCGCGGAGGCGACCTGCTGCTTGCTCTGCTCGAGCAGCGCCTCCGACGACTGGATAATGGCGTTGTTGACCGCCCGCTGCGGGCCCAGCATGACCGCCGTGGCCTCCTCTGTCCGGCCGGCCGAGGCGAGCCGCTGGATCTCGGCGTCGAGGGGCAGGAATCGATTCCAGTCGTCTTGCAGCCGGTTCCAGTCGCCGCGGCTATCCGCTGGCGCGACCTGGAGCGCGGCGGACAGGGTTTCGTTGAAGATCCGCTTCTGCTGCTCGATCTGGGCGATATCGGCCGTGCGTTCGGCAGGATCGTTGGACAGCACGAGGTTCTTTTCGCTGCGCAGGATCTTCAGCAGCGAAACCTCCAGAGCCGCGGCGCTTTCCACCCGCGCCACCGGGCCTGTGACCAGGCCGTCCTGGCCTTCCCCCATCTTGTAGACCTGGACGATCCCGTAGCCCGCAATCCCCAACAGCAGGGAGAGCAGGAGCCCGAAGGCCAGGATCAGCTTCAGTTTGATCGTCAGACGCATGGCGGTGATCCTTGAAGGCGGGAGCTTCAGTAGTCGGTGAAGTCGTTGTCGATGGGATCAGCCCCGCCATAGGAGAGGTCGAGGGCGAAGCCCCGAGCCACGCCTTGATGTGCGGCGCTTTGCTGGGCGGCGACCGGCTTGCGGACGCGAACCGGCTTGGCCGCACGGACCAGCGGGCGGGCGGACGCCGCCGGACGGCGGGCGGGCGGAGCGCCCTGATTGGCGGCGGTCTTGAAGTAGGCGATGGAGGTCTGGAGCTCCTCGGCCTGGGCGGCGAGCTCCTCGGAGGTGGCGCTCATCTCTTCAGACGCCGAGGCGTTCTGTTGCGTGACCTTGTCCAGCTGCTGGATGGCCTCGTTGATCTGGGCCGCGCCGATGTCCTGTTCACGGCAGGCGGCCGAGATCTCCGTCACCAGCTCGGCGGTGCGCCGGATATTGGGGACCAGCTGGGTCAG
>NZ_JBHTLQ010000114.1:0-1398 GCF_042679085.1 Phenylobacterium conjunctum
AGCCAGGCCCAGGGTGTCCTTGTCGGACAGGGGCTTGGGCTCGACCGTCAGGTCGCCGTCGGCGATCTGGTCGGCCACCTGCGCCGTGCCGCGCAGGTTGGTCACCATGCGCTCCAGGGACTGACCCAAGATATCTTTGTCCGACAGCGGCTTGGGCTGAACGGACAGGTCGCCCTGGGCGATGCTGTCGGCCATGGCCGCCGTCTCGCGCAGGTTCGCGGTCATCACGCCCACGGCGTCGAGCACGTCCTTGATCTCGTCATTGGAGGTGGCCGTCACCTGGGAATTGAGGTCGCCGATGGCGACGGCGCGGGCGACGCCGGCCACCTTGGAGAGGCCACGAGTCACCACCAGCGAGAGCCACACCGCCAGGCCGCCGGAGCCCAGCAGGGCGACGACGCCGATGATGGTCATGATCAGACGGGTCCGCGTCAGATCGGCTTCGGTCCGGACATCCGAGGCGTCCAGTTCGGCCTGCTCGACGCGATGCAGGTCTGCAGTGATCTTCTCGACCTCATCGATCCGCCGGCGGCTCTCGCCGGACGCCAGGGCGGCGGCTTGAGCGCCATGGCCCGACGCCAGCGCCTCGGACATGGCTTCGTGGGTGCGGATCATGCCGTCCCAGGCCTCACGCAGCTCAGTCAGCTTGTCCTGGGCGGCCGGGCCGGCCAGGGCGCGGGCCTTGGCGTAGTCGGCCTCGAAGGCCTGCCGGTCGTCCTTCACCGAGTCTTCCAGCTCGGGCAGCCGGTTCGCCCCGACCAGGAACATCTCCCGCTCCAGGGCGGCGATGTTGACCACGTGCAGCTGCAGCTGCTGCGCCAGGCGCAGGCGAGCGACGGGCCCCTCAATGGTGGCGCTGAACTCGCGCTGAGCCCGGCTGGCGCCGGTCAGGCTCTCAGCGATCGCCAGGCTGAGCAGGACGATGATCGCCCCGAAAGCCAGGCCAAGCTTGGCCTTGATCGTGAACCGCATGCGCTGAAGGCTCCCCTGGCCTGATCAGTAGTTGGTGAAGTCGTCGTCGACGGGATCAGCCCCGCCGTGAGACAGGTCGAGGGCGAAGCCCTGGGCCAGGGCCTGCTGGGCCGCCACGCCGCCCCGGCCGCGCACAGGCGCCGCGCGGGGCGCCATACGCGCCGGACGGGCCTGGGTCCGAGCCGCCCGAAGCGGCGTGGGCCGACGCGCGCCCTCGTTGGCGGCGGTCTTGAAGTAGGCGATGGAGGTCTGGAGCTCCTCGGCCTGGGCGGCCAGTTCCTCGGAGGTGGCGCTCATCTGCTCGGAGGCCGAGGCGTTCTGCTGGGTGACCGTGTCCAGTTGCTGGATGGCCTGGTTGATCTGGGCCGCGCCGATATCCTGTTCACGGCAGGCGGCCGAGATCTCCGTCACCAGCTCGGCGGTGCG
>NZ_JBHTLQ010000115.1:0-1322 GCF_042679085.1 Phenylobacterium conjunctum
GGGACTGTCAGGAATTTCGTGTGTGGGCGGGCGGTTGAACATATTTAGGCGGCGGCCTTGTTGAACCGGTCTCCGAAGAGGACGGCGAACTGAGCCTTGGCCATGTGCCACTCACGAGCCGGCATGGTCCATTCTTTCTCGGTGCGGTTCAAGACCAGGAAGAGGAGCTTCAGGGCCGCCTCGTCTGTGGGGAAGTGTCCCCTGGCTCTGACCGCCCGGCGCAGTTTGGAGTTCAGGGCCTCGATGGCGTTGGTGGTGTAGATCAGCCGCCGGACGTCCTTTGGGAAGGCGTAGAAGGGGATGACCTCGCCCCAGACCCTTCGCCAGGACATGCCGATCGCGGGGTATTTCTGGCCCCAGGGGCCGGCCTCGAAGGCCTCCAGCGCGACCTCGGCCGCGGCGGCGTCGACCGCCCGGTAGACCTCCTTGAGGGCGCTGGCGACCAATTTGCGGTCCTTGTAGGAGACGAAATCCAGGCTGTTTCTGAGCAGGTGCACGATGCAGGTCTGCACCGTCGCCTCGGGAAAAACGGCCGTGATCGCCTCGGGGAAGCCCTTGAGGCCATCGACCACGGCGATCAGGAGGTCTTCGACACCGCGGTTCTTCAGCTCGTTCATGACCCGCAGCCAGAACTTGGCGCCCTCGTTCTGTTCGAGCCAGAGACCGAGAATTTCCTTGCCCCCGTCGTGCCTTACGCCCAGCGCCACGTGCACCGCCTTGTTGCGGACCAGGCCCTCGTCGCGGATCTTCACCCGCAGGGCGTCGAAGAACACCAGCGGATAGACCGGCTCCAGGGGCCGGGCCTGCCAGGCGGCGATCTCGTCCAGCACCGCGTCGGTGACCGCGCTGATCAGGTCCGGGGAGACCTCCACGCCGTAGAGCTCGCGCAGGTGGCCCACGATCTCGCGGGTGCTCATGCCGCGCGCGTACATCGAGATCACCTTGTCGTCGAAGCCCGGGAACCGCCGCTGATACTTGGCGATCAGGGTCGGGTCGAAACTGGACTGTCGATCCCGCGGCACATCCAGGGACAGCTTGCCCCCATCGGTGATCACCGTCTTGGAGCCGTAGCCGTTGCGGCTGTTGCCGGCGCCGCCATCCCCATCCAGATGGTGGTCCATCTCCGCGTTCAACGCCCGCTCGGCCAGCGCCTTCTTCAGGCCGTCCAGCAGCCCTCCAGGATCAAACGCCGTCTTGGCGTCGGCTCCAGCCAAAAGCTGGTCCAGTATCGCATCAGGAATCGACGGCTCTTTGCGTCGGGCCATGGGAGGTCTCCTTCTTTCCCATTATGCCCGCCCACACACGAAATTCCTGACAGTCCC
>NZ_JBHTLQ010000116.1:0-1271 GCF_042679085.1 Phenylobacterium conjunctum
TGACGTGACCCCCGTTTCTCATCCAGCCATAACGAGAGTCCTGGGTTGATGTGAGCCTTGCTCGGCTGATGTTGCAAGAGGCCGGCGCGCGGAGAGGTCAGGTTTCGCAGCGTGCCGGCCGGACTCTCCGGATAGGGCTCGGGCGTAGTCCCCTGGCGTCATCCAGCCGAGCTTCGAGTGCGGCCGGGCCTCGTTGTAGTCGCGCCGCCAGGTCTCCAGCACGGCGCGGGCGTGGGGCAGAGACCGGAAGAGCGTCTCGTTCAGCAGCTCGTCGCGCAGCCGGCCGTTGAAGCTCTCGTTGTAGCCGTTCTGCTGCGGCTTTCCGGGCGCGATGTAGTGCCAGCCCACGCCGGTCTCGTCGGCCCAGCCGAGGATGGCGTTGGAGGTGTATTCCGTGCCGTTGTCGCTGACGATCATTTCCGGGCGCCCGCGCTGGGCGATGAGGACGTCCAGCTCGCGAGCGACCCGGCGCCCCGACAGCGAGGTGTCGGCCACCAGGGCCAGGCACTCGCGGGTACAGTTGTCGATTACGGTCAGGATGCGGAAGCGCCGCCCGTCGGTCATCTGGTCGGACACGAAGTCCAGGCTCCAGCGCTGGTTGGCCGCCAGCGGCGTCTCGATCGGCGCCCGCGTGCCCATGGCGCGCTTGCGGCCGCCGCGGCGGCGCACCGTCAGCCGTTCTTCGCGGTAGATCCGCTGGACCCGCTTGCGATTCACCACCTGCCCTTCACGCCGCAGCAGAACATGCAGGCGCCGGTAGCCGAAGCGGCGGCGCTCCTGGGCGAGCGCCTTCAACCGCTCCCGCAGGGCGCCATCGTCCGGCCGCGTCGCTTGGTAGCGCACGCTCGCGCGATCCGCCCCGATCACCCGGCACGCCCGCCGCTCGCTCATCCCGTGGGCCGACTGCAGATGCGCCGCAGCCTCCCGATGCGCGGCGGGCGTCACCACTTTTTTCCCAGCAGGTCCTTCAGCGCCACGTTGTCGAGCATCGCGTCCGCCAGCATCCGCTTCAGCTTGGCGTTCTCGTCCTCCAGCGCCTTCAGGCGCCGGGCCTCCGACACGTCCAGCCCGCCGTACTTGGCCTTCCACTTGTAGAACGTCGGCGAGCTGAGCCCGTGCTTCCTGCACAGGTCCGCCACCGGCACGCCGGCCTCCTGCTCCCGCAGGATCCCGATGATCTGCTCTTCCGTGAACCTTGATCGCTTCATTCGTCCGTCCTCTGGTCGGGCGGACTCTAATTATTCCTGGAGGAGTTTCAGGGGGTCACGTCA
>NZ_JBHTLQ010000117.1:0-1126 GCF_042679085.1 Phenylobacterium conjunctum
CTCGCGGCCCACCGCACCCGCCGTGCCGCCCGCGCCGGCGACGCCGGCTGAGGACCCCAACGGCCCGCTCACCCCGCCCAACCCCGGCGAGCCCGGCGGCTTGCCCGATGATCGCACCCCGCTGGACGAGAGCCCCTTCACGCCGCAAAGCGCCCAGGGCGCTGGCACGGTGACCGAGACCTATTTCGCCCTGCTGCATGAGGGTCGGTTCGACGAGGCCTATAAGCTGTGGGGCGGGGCGGGCGAGGCCAGCAACATGACGCTGGAGGCCTTCAAAGCCAGCTTCGATGCGTACCAGTCCATCCAGGCCAATGTAGGCAAGCCTGGCGAGATCGAAGGGGCGGCCGGGTCGCTCTATATCGAGATCCCGGTGCAGGTGTACGGCCGCTACAAGACCGGGCCGCAGTACAACCTGCTGGGCAAGGCGACCCTTAAACGGGTCAATGACGTGCCTGGCTCCACCGCCGAGCAGCGCAAGTGGCATATCGTCAAGGTCGAGGTCGTGCAGACGCCCTGAGGCGTCTCACGGGCAGTGGCCTGCCACGAGTCAGGCCGGTGGCCGTCCCAGCCGCCTAGGGGCTGAGCTCCACTCGGCTTGGCGAGGTCCGGCAGCATCGGTTTCCTTCTCCCCTTGTGGGAGAAGGTGTCAGCGAAGCTGACGGATGAGGGGTCGCGCCGCCCTTTCCTAGTGTCCCAAAATGCTCTGTCGGAGAGGTTTGAGAGACCCCTCATCCGACCCTGCTCCGCAGGGCCACCTTCTCCCACAAGGGGAGAAGGACGTCTTGGGGCGCTCTGGGGACAAACAGGTCAGGACGGACCCTCAGTCCACGCAGACGCCGCGGGTGTAACGGCCGGCCTCCACCTCGGCGAAGCAGCCGCAGGGGTTGGAGTTGGCCTGGCACTGGCCGGTGACAGCGGCCTCGCGGTCGGCGGGGGGATCGCCCTCGTACAGGCAGCGGCCCTGGCAGTCGGCGTCATCGCGGCAGGCCTTGCCCGCGTCCTTGTAGGCGATGACGCAGGCCGGGACCTGGCGGCGGCACACCGGCTGGATCGTCCCGCCCTGGGCCGCGCAGGCCTGGGCGTCGGCGACCGGGGGCGGGGTCGGCGTCGGCGTTGGCGCCTCGGG
>NZ_JBHTLQ010000118.1:0-1033 GCF_042679085.1 Phenylobacterium conjunctum
GCCTCGCGGGCGGGGCCGGCGGCGGCGCGGGCGGCGGCCAGGCGGGCAGGCAGATCGCCCATGGCCACGTCCTCGCCAGCCTCGGCCTGGGCGACGCGCAGGATGCTCTCGGCGTCGGCCAGCTCGGCCTCAAACCGACGGATCACGTCGTCCAGGGATTGGGCGTGGGCTTCGCGGCGGGCCGCCTCGCGCTCCAGCTTCTCCAGGGTCTGACGGGCGACAGCGACCTTCTGTTCCGCAGCCTGGGGCTGGCGGCGGGCCTCGCGCTGGGCGTCGTCGGCGGCCTTGGCCCGCCGGGCCGCGGCGACCTGGGCCTCGCGGGCGGTCTTGGCCTTGGGCGACAGGGCCTCGATCTCGGTCTCCACCTCGGCCAGGCGGGTCTTCTGCTCCATCCGCACGGCGGCGGGCTTGGGCGCCTCGGCGCGGGCGGTGAAGCCGTCCCAGCGCCACAGGTCGCCTTCCTTGGAGACGAGACGGGCGCCGACCGGCAGGCCGGCCTGCAGGCGGTCGCCGTCCTGGCGCTGAACCAGGGCGGTGAAGGCCAGGCGCGCGGCGAGCGCGGCGGGCGCCTTGACCAGGGGGGCCAGGGGCTGTGCGCCGTTCGGCCAGGCCGGCGCCGCGGCGTCGCGTCCGCCCCAGAAGGCCGGGGCCTTGGGATCAAGGGCGGCGTCCAGGTCGTCGCGAAGGGCGGCGGCCAGGGCGGCGGGATAGCCGCGGTCAGGGGCGACCGAGTCGAGGGCCGGGGCGAAACCGCCGCGGCGCTGCTGGGCCACGATCTGGGCCAGGCCGCGGGCCTCGGCGGTCAGGCGGGCGAGGTGGTCTTCCTGCTTGCGGGCCGCATCGCGGGCCAGGGCCTCGGCCTCCTGGGCCTTGGCCCGTTCATCCTCGGCGGCCTCCAGGGCGGCGCGGGCGGCGGCCAGGCTGGCTTCAGCGCGCTCCAGCTCGGCGCGGGCGTCCTCGATCTGCGGCGTCGCGGGCGGACCCAATTGGGCGCGCTCGGTCTTGGCCTGATCCAGGGCGCGGCGGGTGCGGG
>NZ_JBHTLQ010000119.1:0-885 GCF_042679085.1 Phenylobacterium conjunctum
GCTTCGCCCGGCAGCCAGGCCGCCAGTCGTTCGCGCTTGCGCCCGAAGCCGGGGCGCTTCTCCACCTCGAAGCCCGCCGCCTGCAGCCCGCGCCGCACCGCGCCGGCCACAGTAAAGGTGGCCACCTTGGCGCCGGGCGCCGAGCGCGCGGCCACCTGGGCCATCACCTGCGGCGACCACATCTGCGGGTTGAGGGCCGGCGAGAACCCATCCAGGAACCAGGCGTCGGCGGCCCCGTCCCAGGCCGCCAGGGCGTCCTCGACCGGCGCCACCGCCAGGTCCAGGATCGCCGCCAGTTCAGGAAACTCCACGCGGTGCAGGCCGCGCGCCTTGCCCGGCCAGCGCTGCGCCAAAGCCTGCGCCAGGTCGGCGATCTCCGGCCAGCGGGCCACGGCGCGCAGCATGTCTTCCGCCGTCACCGGATAGGCCTCGATAGAGAAGATATGCAGCCGCCCGTCCGCCGGGCGCTCGCGCCGCCACAGCTCCAGAAGCGCCAGGATGTTCAGGCCGGCGCCGAAGCCCAGCTCGCCGACCACGAACCGGTCGCGGCCGGCCCAGGCGCCCGGCAGCTCGCAGCCCTCCAGGAACACCGCCCGGCTCTCCCCCAGTCCGTCCTCGGGCGAGAAATAGATGTCGCCGAACACCCGGCTGCGCGGGTGGCCGTCGTCGGTCCAGTCGAGAATGGGGCTGTCAGGCATGACGCAAACGAAAGAGGGCCGCCCAGGCGGGCGGCCCTCCATACGCGAAAACGCGTGGGTCGCTTAGTGCTTCGGCGCTTCGGCCGGAGCGGGCGCCGGGGCCATGGCGGCCGACATGGCGTCGCCCTGGGCGGGGGACGAGGCGGTCATGGCGTCGCCGGCGGCGTTGGCGGCGTCGGCCGCGGCG
>NZ_JBHTLQ010000120.1:0-863 GCF_042679085.1 Phenylobacterium conjunctum
GGCCCGGCCCGCTATGTCCGCGTGGCCGAGACC
Organism: Phenylobacterium conjunctum; assembly: GCF_042679085.1. Lineage (NCBI taxonomy): Bacteria > Pseudomonadati > Pseudomonadota > Alphaproteobacteria > Caulobacterales > Caulobacteraceae > Phenylobacterium > Phenylobacterium conjunctum. Next base: position 34 of record NZ_JBHTLQ010000120.1, read on the forward strand.
GGCGGCCGGCTGGGCTTCATCACCCCGCTCAGCCATAACTTCTGCGAGGCCTGCAATCGTGTGCGGCTGACCTGCACCGGCACCTTGCACACCTGTCTGGGCCGGGAAGACGCCTCGGACCTGCGGGCGGTGATCCGCGCGGGCGCCAGCGACGCCGACCTGGTCGACGCCATCCGCCTGGCCGTCGACGCCAAGCCTCAGGGGCATGACTTCCAGATCGCCCGCGCCGCCGCCCCCGCCGTGGCCCGGCACATGTCGACGACGGGCGGCTAGGATGGCCCGCGTCCTGTTGTTCGGCCGCCTCGCCGACCTCGCCGGCTGGCGCGAGCGCGAGATCGAGGGCGACAGCCTCTTCGCCCTGAAGGCCCGCCTGGCTGAAGACAACGAAGCCCTGGGCGAGGCCCTGTCCGGCCCTGGCGTCCAGGTCGCCCTGGACCAGGAGATCGTCCGCGGCGACGCCCCCGTCACCGCCCGCGCCGAGGTCGCCTTCCTGCCCCCGATGAGCGGCGGCTGATGATCCGGCTCACCGACCAGCCCTTCGAGCCCGGAAGCCTGCTCACCGGCTTCTCCCAGGGCCGCACCGAGACCGGGGCCATCGCCAGCTTCACGGGCCTGGCCCGCGCCGAGGCCGGCTCAACCACCACCCTGACCCTGGAGGCCTATCCGGGCTTCACCGAGCGCGCCATCCAGGCCATCGCCGACCAGGCCCGCACACGCTTCGCCCTGCAGGACCTGCTCATCCTCCACCGGATCGGCGACATCGCCCCTGGCGAGGCCATCGTCTTTGTCGCCACCGCCGCCCCGCACCGCCGCGCCGCCTTCGAGGCCTG
>NZ_JBHTLQ010000121.1:0-552 GCF_042679085.1 Phenylobacterium conjunctum
GGGCCTCCCGGGTGAAGTCGTCGACGATGCACAGGATCCGGAAACGCCTGCCCCAGCTCAGCGTGTCGGCCACGAAGTCCAGGCTCCAGCGCTGGTCCGGGCCGTCCGGCAGCGCCATCGGCGCCCGCGTGCCGGTCGCGCGCTTGCGGCCGCGCCGGCGCCGTACCGCCAGGCCCTCCTCGCGGTAGAGCCGGAAGAGCTTCTTCTTGTTCATGCTGACGCCTTCACGCTCGAGCAGAATGCCAAGCCGCCGGTAGCCGAAGCGGCGTCGCTCCGCCGCCAAGCCCCGCAGCCGCTCGCGCACGTCCGCATCGCCCGGGTCGGGCGTGCGCCGCACTGTCTTCGGATCGACCTGGATCAGCCCGCAGGCGCGCCTCTGCGAGAAGCCGCGCTCCGCCATCAGGCGAAGCACGGCCTCCCGGCGCGCTGCAGGCCCGATTAGTTTTTTCCCAGAAGGTCCTTCAGCGCCGACACATCCAGCATCGACTCCGCCAGCAGCTTCTTCAGCCGCCGGTTCTCGTCCTCCAGGGCTCTAAGCTTCTGGGCGTCCGA
>NZ_JBHTLQ010000122.1:0-536 GCF_042679085.1 Phenylobacterium conjunctum
TCCTGTTCACGGCAGGCGGCCGAGATCTCCGTCACCAGCTCGGCGGTGCGCCGGATATTGGGGACCAGCTGGGTCAGCATTTCACCGGCCGCCGTCGCGGCCTTGACCGTTTCCGAAGACACGGCGCCGATCTCGGTCGCGGCCGTCTGGCTGCGTTCAGCCAGCTTGCGCACCTCCGAGGCCACCACCGCGAAGCCCTTGCCGTGTTCGCCGGCCCGGGCGGCTTCCACCGCCGCGTTGAGGGCCAGCAGATCGGTCTGGCGGGCGATCTCCTGAACGATGGTGATCTTCTCGGCGATGGTGCGCATGGCTTCCACCGCCTGGCTGACGGCTTCGCCGGAGGCTTCGGCGTCCTTGGCCGACTGACGGGCGATCTTCTCGGTCTGGGCGGCGTTGTCGGCGTTCTGCTTGATGTTGGAGGCCATCTCTTCCATCGAGGCCGAGGCCTCTTCGGCGGCCGAGGCCTGCTCGGTCGCGCCCTGGCTCACCTGTTCCGAGGCCGAGGACAGCTCCTGGCTGCCCGAGGACACGTTCTC
>NZ_JBHTLQ010000123.1:0-519 GCF_042679085.1 Phenylobacterium conjunctum
AGCGCCACCGGCGCGCCGAGCGCGATGGCGGCCACCAGGGCGGCGAAGGCCAGGGGCGCGCCCGCCGCCAGCCACTGGCCCAGGCACTTGATGGCGCAGGTCAACTCCAGGGGCATGGGCGACAGGGTGATCAGGTCCAGCGCCCCGTCCTCGAAGTCCCGCTCGAACAACCGGTCGAGGCTGAGGAGGGAGGCGAGCGCCAGGGCGATCCAGGCCACGCCCGGCGCAACAGCCGCCAGGCGCGCGGGCTCCGGGCCCGTGGCCAGCGGCAGGAGGGTGGTGACCCCGGCGTAGAAGCCGAGCGAGACCAGCGGGCCGCCGCCCCGGCCCCAGGCCAGGCGGGTCTCGCGCTTCAGAAGTTCCAGGGCCGCGCTCATGGCGCGACCTCCGCGCTGATCCGCATCTCGGCGGCCGGCACCGGCAGGGGGTCGTGCACGGCGGCCAGGATCAGGCCGCCGCCGGCCAGGTGCTCGGCCATGATCTCGCCCAGGCGGGTCCGCCAGCCGGCGTCCAGCGGGC
>NZ_JBHTLQ010000124.1:0-501 GCF_042679085.1 Phenylobacterium conjunctum
GGAGGCCCTGGCGCTAGTCGTGGACACCTCGATCGGCGGCCATCGCATGGCTCGCGAGCTGGACATCCTGATCGCCCGGCGCGGCCGGCCCGCCACCATCGTCAGCGACAACGGGACCGAGATGACCAGCCGAGCCATGCTGGAATGGACCAACCGCACCGGCATCGACTGGCATTACATCGCGCCGGGCAAGCCGCAGCAGAACGGCTTCGTGGAGAGCTTCAACGGCAAGCTGCGCGACGAGTGCCTGAACGAGGAGATCTTCGCCAACCTGGCCGAGGCCCGGGCTGTGATCGAGCGCTGGCGGCTAGACTACAACCACGTCAGGCCGCACTCGGCGCATGGCGGGCTGACACCGGAAGCGGTGCGGCTGAACCCCGCGGCCGGTCGGCTGCGCAACCTCGAAGGCTACGCCGCCCGGCCGCTACCACCGGCGCTACAGATCAACTATCACCCCCCAGGGCTCTCATAATGATCGAGGGACCGGTGGGGGGCAGGTCA